>JAFMSB010000157.1 GCA_017353815.1 Methylocapsa sp.
CAATCAATGCCGAGGCGTTCAAGACCTATGTCAGGGCCGAACTCCTCAAGACCTTGAAAACGGAGGACATCGTCGTTCTCGACAATCTCAACAGCCCCAAGGGTAAGGCGGTGCGCAATGGTCAAAGCGACCGGCGCCAGGCTGTTCTTCCTGCCCTCCTACAGTCCCGGTCTCAACCCGATCGAGCAGGCCTTCGCAAAAATCACCTGGCGAATGCCGGATACAGGTCAAGCTAAATGCAACACGCTCTAGGCCTCAGAATGGACATGATTGCGCAGGAAATCGGCAGCGGACACACAGGAGCCATCTAGCTATCAGGAGGCGCCGTGCGGTACTTGGCTGCGGCCTTGCTTCTGCTGATTTCTGCCGAGGCTTCGGCGAACGGACTCGATTCACTTTTGCAACCATTCGAGATCTTTGGCGCTCCCATGGCCGCGGTTCAGCGCGCCGTTCAGGGGCCGGCCCGGGCTGATCTTTCCAAAAAAGAACTCGCTTCCCTTTTGAAACAAGCCAAGGCTCTAGGCGCTCCGATCGCCGCGGTTCAACGCGCCATTCAGATCTCGCGTGAGCCGGTATTTTCCAAAAAAGACGTGCTTGCGGTCTTTGACATTTCCCAGCCGTCGGCGAAGAAAAGATTCTATGTTCTCGATTTCAAATCGGGCCGGGTCTCCGCCCACTACGCGGCCCATGGAAGAGATAATGGCCCCAGCGCAAAAGCTGTCAAATTTAAAGGCTTCCAGACAGACCTGGACATGACGCCGCTGGGCCCGCTCAAAACTGCTCATTCCGAAGTGCTGGATCCCTACAGGACAATCGTGGACCGGTACAACGGAACCGTCTATCCTGACTTGATTGTTTTAGCACTTGAGGGCGTTACCTCCTACAACAGTTACATCAATCATAATCCTCCGTACAAATGGTTCATCCACCCGAACTGGTACACGACCGCTGGTTTTCGCGCCAAAAATGGCGGCGTGCTGGGCAGGAGCAACGGTTGCGTCGTGGTCGATCCGGCGGAAAACAACCAGCTCGTCACCCTGCTTCAGGATGGAGCTCTGGTTTACGTGACGGTCGGAGATGCTCCGGTCGAACAGTACTTGTAGTTCGAGCACTCGTTCTTAGGATGTTTAAAAGAATTCCAAAAATGTTTCACGTGAAACATTTTGGTAAGGTTCCGGCCCAAAACCTTACATGCGAGAAACAAGGTTTCGCTTTTGCCGAAGTAGGAACGGCGTATATGTATGTCCGATCAATAGCCGGTGCCGCCGCAAGCGCCTCAATCCAATTCCAGAGCGCAGCTTTCGCGGAGCTACCGCATTCACTTGGCTTTCCGGCTCATGCGCCCGATCAGGCTCTTCGAGGTCTCGCGCGCGGCGGTGCCTCGATGTCGCGCGGCCACGGCCCGACGTAGTTTCGTTAGTCGGACGGGATGGTGTATTGAGAGCGTTTTCCCGCTTGACGGATCCCGCACAGCGGACAATCCGCGCCGCGGGCTTGCTAATGCAACAGAGCTATTCGCGCTGGACGCAAATTGATCACGAAGAATTAACTTTTCGCCTTCGACGAGCGATCAAACTAAAGAAATTCAGCTTACGGTGCAAATCGCAGCCATACTGGAATTCGGGACAAAGCACTTCTTAGTATTATCTGCAATAATAACATCACTATTGATGTCCGTAACATTTCCAAGAGACACAGAATCATCTTGTTTATTTTTGTTTCGCTACCAGTTATTATATTCCTATCCGATACAATTTCGAAGATAGATGGAATGTTATTTTATAGATCAATGATATTGGCATGTTATGGACTAGTAATAATGCACATACTATTTGTTAGAAACATTATTATCAACCAGTTAAATATTGACGTGTGTTGCATTTGCTGGTATAATAATTTTTATTGTAGCTACATATGTCTTTAGTACAGCATACGTCCTTTCAGTCAAATTGTCTGGCTCTGGTCACAACGACGTTTTCATAAAAGATGCCGAGACATTGCATGACGCGGCAGTAATTATTATTTTATCACATCACTTGGTTTTTTTAAAGTGGACAAACAAGTTATAACAATTCCTTCTGGAAACGTTGTGAGACTTGTTCATACAAGTTAGAAAAAATTGCGTTCGAGAAATTATAGGGTGGCCGCGTTCCCCGCCCGCCATGCCAGAGCATGGCAGCGATTCGAGCGCTCGTGCTCCTGGCCACTCCGTGTCGAGGCCCTGACTTCCATCTGTCTATCCATTTATTTCCCGCATCGTTTTTCCGTCTCGAATCTTTACGCAGCCATCAGTGCCTCAAAGCAAACTGCTGCCGCGCGTCGGGTGGTGTTAATCTGCGGCCTAAAGAACGTTTCGAGACAACAGCGCCGGCGCCCTGCGCATGGGCATCAAAGGTCGAATTGGCTTCCATAGGCCTCCTCCCGGAATCGAATTCGGCTTCTGGCGGAAAGTACAAATTCAAAACGGCTACTTGCAACCAGGTGAACCGATCGGCGTCATTCCGGCGGCGCCATAAAACCGGGGCCAACCGGATCGGTGATGGTTTCGTGCAAAATGCGGTCGATCTCGGCCAAGGTTGCGGCGTCGAGTGACCAGCCGGAGACTTCGTCGACCGCCTGCAACTGACTGGGATGGCGCGCGCCCCACAGCGCCGTGGTAATGCCTTTGTCAAGCACAAAGCGCACGGCGAGGTGAATGACCCGCTTGCCGAAGCGCCTTTGGGCAAGCTCATCGAGGCGCGCGACGGCAGCAATATATTGGCCAAATCGGGGCTGCTGAAACTTAGGGTCCACGCGGCGCAAGTCGTCGCCCTCAAAAACCGTATTCTCCCGCATGCGGCCCGATAGCAGCGCGCGGCACAGCGCCCCATAACCAAAGGTCGCGATCCCGTTTTTCTTGCAGTAAGGCAGAATCTCGGCCTCGATCTCGCGCTCGAACAAATTATAAGGCGGCTGGAGCACATGAATGGGTGCTACCCGCCGGAACTGCTCCATCTGATCGACGGAACAGTTGCTCACACCAATCGCGCCGATCTTCCCCGCGTTAAACAGGCTCAGCATGGCGTCCGCGGTTTCCTCAAAGGACGTAGCGTGATCCGGCCAATGGATCTGATAGACGTCGATGTGATCCGTTTGCAACCGCCGCAAAGAATCCTCGCACTCGCGCAAGATTCGCTCGCGGCGCGAATTGCGCCAAATCTTGCCATCTTTCCATTCAAGCCCAACTTTGGTGGCGATACGCACACGTCCGCGCAGGCCCGCGCCCGCAATTGCCTTGCCTACAATCTCCTCGGAGCGGCCAAAGCCATAGACCGGCGCGGTGTCGATGAGATTGATGCCATGGTCCAAGGCGGCGCGAATCGTTGCAATCGATTCCGCTTCATCGGTTCCGCCCCACAACCAGCCGCCGATCGCCCAAGTGCCGACCGCGACGCGCGAAACTTTTAGCGGGGTGCCGGGAATCCCGGCGAGCTCAGGGCCATTCGCAAGAGTCTCAGCTGGATGAACCATCGTCTTGCTCCTTTTGGCGTTACAAACGTCAGCCTATGGTGACAACGATTTAACCCGCTGCTCGTTGCTCTCTGACTGCAAAGGTTTTGACAAGGCGTTGGCCCGCCAGCTCCCAAACCGCTAAGATGCAGTCAGTCGCCTTCGCGCAGGACCGCAACAGAAAAATAATTTTCGTATGGCAAGAAGAGCGCGAAAGCAAAGGAGTTGCGGTTTTTGCGCGCCGGTCCGGATCAAACTGATCGCATTTTGCGGCTGTTGGCGTGTGCGGGGGCGATTTTGCCCATCTGGATCGCAACTCACCCCTATAAAGGGATTGTTCACGACGGCAGGCTGTACACGATTCAAGCGTTAAACGGGCTGGAAGGAGGCCGGTTTTCACAGGACCTTTACTTCCGGTTCGGGTCGCAGGATTCTTTAAGTTTTTTCTCTTTCTTCTATGAGCCGCTCATCGCGGCTCTTGGCCCGGCCCGAGGCCATCTCTGCGCTACCGTGCTCGGCGCCGTTGCTTGGGTCGCCGCGCTCACTTTTCTTTTGCGCTCTTTGTTGAGTAACCGCCGCGAAATGCTCGCCGCCGCTGTCGCCTGCATCGTCCTCGATGCAGATTATGGCGGCCTCAATGTGTTTCATTATGGCGAAAACTTTGTCACGCCGCGAATCTTCGCCGAATCCTTGGTGATGGTTGCGCTCGCCTTTTGTATGCGCGGGCGGGCCGTTGGCTGCAGCCTTTGCCTTTTGGCCGCCGCCGCGATTCATCCGATCATGGCCGCAACAGGAATGGCGGTAGCTGGAGCCTGGGCCGTATTCCAAGACCGCAGGGTGCTGATTCTGATCGGCGCAGGCGCGTTCACCGGAATCGTGCTTGCCATGGTGGGCGTCCCGCCTTTTGCGCGGTTGCTCGCAACCTTCGACCCGGACTGGTATGCGATTGTATGGAAGCGCTGCGGCTTCGCCTTTTTGTCGCGCTGGAGCGCGGGAAATGCTTTGCATGTTGCTGCCGTGGGCTCCACCTTATGGGCCGCTTACGTGCTGGGCAACGCAACCGAGCGGCGCCTGATCGCCTGCGTGGCGATTGCCTCGGCGGGCGGCCTTTTGGCGTCGCTCGCAGGAGGTGAGATTTTCCACAATGTCCTCCTTGTCAATGTCCAGCCGTGGCGGATGTTGTGGCTCGCCACGCTCTTAGCCAATGCCGCCATCGCAATCGTTCTGATTCGTCTGCCGCCGTCCCGGTTTTCGCGCGAAATGTTTTTTTGGGCCGCGGGCTTGTCAGCGCTCACGACGGTTGGCTTGCAGCTCGCTCCCGTTGCGGCAATGACCCAATTGCTCGCCGCCCTGGCTTTCGGCTTCGAAGAGAAGCGCCGCGCGCCGCTGCCCAGGGCGGCCCAGCTGCTAAGCGTGATCCCTCCACTCGCGGGGACAGCCGCCACGGCCGGCTTGCTCTATTTGAAAACCGAAATGTCCGATGTCTGGCCAGCCTTGGCGCTCACCGGATTGCTTATTGCGGCGTGCCTCATTCTGGCGTTTGGCGAGGCGGACAAGCTTCGAGGCGCTTTCCTGTATTCCGCAATGCTCGCGGCAATCTTGGCCAGCCTCGCTCTCTTTGATCAGCGATCCGATTGGCAAAAATTCCTCGAAACCGGTCCCCCATC
>JAFMSB010000158.1 GCA_017353815.1 Methylocapsa sp.
ACCGCGCCGATGGCAATGAGCTTCATTTCACGGCGTCCGGAGCCCGCAGCCTGCTGGGTGTCATCGGGCCAACGCCGGTCGAGCTCCTGGCCCAGGAGGGCTACAGCGCCGTCTTCACCAACCCGCAGACGAGCCTCAACGACGCGGGCACAGTCGCTTTCAACGGCAAATTCGCCATCAATCCGCAGTGGTCGGTCTTAAGCAATTTTTACATTCGCACATTCGAGCAGCACCATAAAGATGGCAATGATTCCGATATTCAGCAGTGCTCGGCCAATAGCAATCTCCCAAGCCCACAATTCCTAGGGGATCTCTGTCTCCAAAACAGCAAATTTCCCGAAATCACGAATGGCAATGCCTTTGTCATCGTAGGACCGGATGGCAAGCCGATCCCCTTTACGCCGGGCATTGCTTACGGGACGCTCGATCGCACCACGATCCATGCGACAACATTTGGCACGGCGCTCCAGGCAACCGGTGACGATAAAATCTTCGGTAATGACAACTATCTCACCTTTGGGGCGAGCGTCGACCGCAGCCTTTTGAGTTTTTCTGCAACAAGTACACTTGGCGCGATCTCTCCCGATCTTGTTGTCGGGGCCGGGCCCTTTCCGGGCGCGGGTTCGATCATCGAGACAGCGGGACAAATCGGTTATGTGCCAACCCACCTTACCGGCAATACAACCTATTATGGCGTCTATGCGCTCGATACTTTCAACGTTGCTCCCGAACTCGCACTGACCGCGGGCGGGAGGCTGAATGTCGCGCAGATTGCCACGGAAGACGTCACCGGCTTTTCGCCCGAGCTCAACATCAACAACGCTTTTTCACGCATCAATCCGGTCGTGGGCCTCACCTATAAAATCCTGCCCACGATTACCGCCTACGGCGGTTATTCGGAGGCGAACCGGGCGCCGACACCGCTCGAAATCGATTGCTCGGATAAAAACCGGCCTTGCATTCTCGAAAATTCGCTCGTTTCCGATCCACCGATCAAGCAGGTCGTCGCGCACACTATTGAGGCGGGCCTGCGCGGCGGGCAAGACGTCCTTGACAATGGTCATGTGGATTGGAAGGCCGGATTCTTCCACACGAATAGTACCGATGACATCGTTGCACTTGCGAGCACGATACCCGGGAGGCAATATTTCGCCAATGTGCCCTCGACCCTACGCCAAGGAGTCGAGGCCGAAGCCAACTTTCATTATGGCAATCTTTGGGCCTATGTGAAATACGCTTTTGTCGATGCGACCTATCAATTCTCGCAATCCCTAGCCTCGCCGAACAACCCCTTTGCCGACGCAAATGGAAATGTTTTTGTGACGCCTAGCGATCACATCCCGGGTCTCCCGCGCCATCTGGTGAAATTTGGTGGCGATTATGCCCTTTCGCCGCAATTGAAGGTCGGCGCGGACGTGCTGATTGCCGGAGAGCAATATTTTGTTGGCGACTTCGCCAACCAAAATCCGAAACTGCCGCTTTACTGGGTCGCAAATCTGCACGCCTACTACCAGCTCACAGACAACGTGCAGTTTTTCGGCCTCATCAACAATGTGTTTAACAACAGAAGCCCGACCTACGGCACTTTCTTCAGCACTGGCACCGATGCCCAGCAAGCAACTGCAGTTCTTTTCACCCTCAACCCGCGCGCGGTGACGCCGTTGCAGCCCATTTCCTTATATGGCGGCGTGAAGGTCACATTTTGAACCATAACCCATTGCGCGCCTTTTCCTGCATCCTCCGGTGCGCTAAAGCGTTTCGCATAGGCAGGCGCGCGCGGGGGAAACCATGGCGAAGGAAGGCCGTTTCACTTTTTCAGACCTTTGGAAAAGGCGGAGCCCGAGGGGTGCTGGCTTGCCTTCCGGGGCTGGCGCAGGCGCGGATGCCCGGCGGCAGGGCCTCGGCCTTGAAATCGCAAACATCGCGGACATTCCTGATGCGGAAGATTATGCGCAGGAGGAATTCTACCGCGCCAATTTCGCTCCCTCCGAGATTGCCCGCTGCAGCCAAGAGCCCCGGGCAAAAGCCGCTTTCCAAAAAATTCTTGCGGCTAAGCGCGCGATCGTAAAATCGGGTGCCGTCAGCGAGCCCGCGGAGGGGCTGAGGAGCATAGAGATCGGCCTCGATGGCGCGGGGCAGCCGTTTTATCCTGGTTGTCTGGTGTCGCTGAGCGAGACGGACACGGTCGCAGCGGCCGCCTGTCTGTGGGATGGAAGGCAGGCTCCGGAGCCCGCCAAGCGACAGGCCATAAGCCAGCGGCCGGGGGTAATTCCAACGAGAGCAAGGATCCTCGCTGGCATTGTTGTGCTATCGCTCCTCGCCATATTCGCGATAATATTTTTTAACATTCTCCAATTCGCATTTCCGCACCGGTAACTGCCACTCTCCTCAAATCCGGCGCTGCGAATAGCTGCGGCACAATACCATCTCGGCCGGCCCTTTGAGAACCTCGAAGCGAGTTTTTCCGCCCTCTCGCCAGAACCGCAGGTCCAGCATGCACTGGCCCACATGCACGTTGCGCAGCTCCAAATCGGGCAGCCACACCGGCAGAACAGGATCGAGATAGAGCATTTGGCGCGGCGCATCGGCCTCGAAGCCAAGGATCGCCTGCAAAAGCATGAAAACCGATCCCGCCGCCCAGGCCTGGGGCACGTTTGCGCCAAGATATTGCACGGGAAAATTCGTCGCCTCCCGCTGAATGCCAGCATAGAGTTCCGGTATCTGATGCAGAGCGAAATGCCCTGCCGCATCTGTTACAGCGCCCGCGATCTGAAGGGCTTCCCGGACAAAGCCATAGCGGCGCAGGCCCATAGCGAGGATGGCATTATCATGCGGCCAGACGGAGCCATTCTGGTAGGAATGAGGGTTGTAAGCTGGGTTTTTTGCCGACAAAGTGCGTATGCCCCAGCCGCTGAACATATCAGCTTCCATGAGCCGCGCGACGATTTTTCCGGCGCGCTCCTTGGCGACGATCCCTGACCAAAGACAATGGCCGATATTCGACGCGACGGTCATGACCTTCTTCTTGTTGCCATCGAGAGCATAGGCGTAAAACCCACATTCCTCATCCCAGAAGGCATCGTTAAAGCGGCGACAAAGCTCTCCGGCTTTCCTCTCGAGGGTGTGCGCGCGCTCTTCATTGCCGAGGAAATCGTAGATTTCGGCCATGCGCAGCCAAGCATCATAGACATAACCCTGAAGTTCGCACAGCGCCTTTGGGCCCTTGACGAGGGATCCATCCGGATAGACGACGGCATTGCCGGCATCTTTCCAGCTCTGGTTCTCGTAGCCGGCGCGCGAGCGGGTCTCGTATTCCTGGAAGCCATCGCCATCGCGGTCGCCGTATTTTTCGATCCAATCGAGGCAGTTTTCGGCATGGGTTAGATGCTGTTCGAGAAGCTGCGCTTCACCGGTGCAGCGCCACGCCGTATGCAGCACTATAAGATAGAGGATGGTCGCATCCGCAGTGCCATAATAAGGCGTGTGCGGTATCAGACGAAAATGCGCGAGCTCGCCGAGCCGCAATTCATGCACGATCTTGCCTGGCTCGGCATCGCGGTAATCGTCGCGCTCATTTGCTTGCAGCGCGCCCAGGGCATCGAGCGCACCCTTAGCGAAGGCCGGATAAACAACGGTGTTCTGCAGCGCCGCAATGAGGCTGTCGCGGCCGAAAAACGCGACGAACCAGGGTACGCCGCCTGCTGGCAGGAACTCCAGGTGGCCCGTCCTTTCGAAAGGCAGGCGCAAAGCAGCCATATCATCGACCGCCTGCTCGAATACCCGCTGGAAATTGCCGTTGGCCGTACGAATTTTAAGGACGGCACCGCGCCAGTTTGCAAGACTTCGCCCGGCTCTGGATAGCGGACTCGTCTCAATGCAGCCGCGCGGCGCCTGCAAGCGGGTTTTGCCGTCACCTAGCTCGTAAAGCAGGCAGCTTTGCCATTTGCCGCCCGGCGGAAGTTCGACCCGGAAAGTTATGCGCCCGTTCGCAAAAACTGGTTTGGAGTCGTATTTTCCAGCAATGACTGCAAGCTCACGGCAAAAATCTTTGTGGCGGTAAACGTTTCTGAGAAGCAGGTCGTCATCTACCCATTCGGTTGCGATCTGGCCGCGGCGCACGAGCCTCTTCTGTTTGACGTCGAAGAGATCGGCGAAATCGCAGCGAAGCGCGAGTTCGAGATCGAAGCGCACCTGCGCCGCCCCGTAATTGCAAACGGTAAGATCTTCGTGCAGTCCTCCGTCGATCCATCGCCCAATAACCAATCCAACACTGCGCGCGCCGATGTCACCTTCTTGCGCCGGAATGACAGGATTGATCAAATTTATTCGCGCGGCATAGTGGGAGATACTCGCTGAATTGAGCAGCTCCCATGGCACGCCATTTGCGTAGATTTGCCAGCTGCCTAGGAGCCTCGTGTCGAGAAAATAAAGTCCCTTATCGCTTGGAAAATTTATTTGGCCATCACGCTCCGTCAACAGAACGGTGTTTCCCTGATGCAGGGCAAGATGCGGCGGCCCGATAGGTATTTTAAAGGCCATTCGCGCTCCCCAGGCAGATCAGGACGAAGGGTTGCGCGGCCACCGGGGGGCAAGGCGCGCCGCCATGACATCGGCGATGTGCAGCGCAGGGCGTTTGGCGCCCTGCTCGATCTGCTCGCGGCAGCTAAATCCATTGGCAATAGCAATGCTCTCCCGAGGCGCCTTGCGGATTTGCGGCAGAAGGACCCGCTCTGCCGCAGCCATCGAGACGGCATATTTCTCCGCCTCGAACCCGAACGACCCCGCCATGCCGCAACAGCCTGATCTCATAACCTCGTACTGGAGGCCAAGGCGGCCGAGGACACGCTGCTCGGCAGCGGTGTTCAGCACCGCATGATGGTGGCAGTGGAATTGGACGTGGGCCCGGCCACTGCTGCGCAGGCGGCTTAAGTCTGCGCCTTCGGAGTCCAGAAATTCGGTCAGGAAGCTTACATGCTCAGAGAGCCAATCGGCACGCTCCTCACTGGGGAAAAGCCCTTTGAGCTCATCACGGAAGGCGCTCACGCAGGCGGGTTCGAGCCCGACGATGGGCGTCCCCGCTTCAATCTCCGGGCGTAGCACATCAAATGTGTGCTGCCAAAGCCGCTTTGCGGCATCGAGCCAGCCCCAATCAT
>JAFMSB010000430.1 GCA_017353815.1 Methylocapsa sp.
TGGTCATGGTGAGCGCGAAGAGTTCGAGCGACCGTTCGGGATCGAATCTTGGCCATGCCGGGAACAGACTAAAGCCGCCCGGAAAATATTCGGGCCGGATGTAGCTCGCCTGCACGACGATCACGATACCGGCGATGAGCTGCGCCATCCAAAGCGGCGAGGCGGCATAGGACATAATTCCTGTCATGAGATGCTGCCGCGACATTGGGTGGAGCCCCTTGGCGCTTAAGATGCGCGAATGCTGAAGATTGCCTTGGCACCAGCGCCGGTCGCGGGTCGATAGATCGATGAGCGAGGGCGGGCACTCTTCGTAGCTTCCGCCGAGACTTGGCAGCATATAGACGGCATAGCCCGCACGGCGCATCAAGGCAGCCTCGACGAAATCGTGGCTGAGGATATGGCCGCCAAGCGGAGGCCGCCCGCGCAGAGCCGGCAGCCCGCAACAGGCGGCAAACGCCGCGGTTCTTATGATCGCGTTATGTCCCCAATAATTGCCGTCGCGCCCCATGGTGATCGCCACTCCCGCGGCGATAACGGGCCCATAAATCCGAGCCGCGAATTGCTGAAGACGGGCAAAAAAGGTGTTGCGATTGACGATCAGCGGGAAGGTTTGGATGATTCCGGAATCGGGATCGGCCTCCATGGCGGCAGCGAGCGCAACGATCGTCTTGCCGGCCATCAGACTGTCGGCGTCGAGCACCACCATATGCTCGTACCGGCCGCCCCAGCGGGTAACGAAATCTTGGATATTGCCGGATTTGCGATTCGAATTCTTCGGCCTATGGCGATAATAAATCCGGCAGTCCGCTCCAAACCTTTCCCGCACGGCGAGATAAGTCTGCTCCTCTGCAACAAAAATCTCGGGGTCGGTCGTGTCAGATAAAAAGAACCACTCAAAGGCTTGGCCGAGACCCGTTGCTTCGACTTCTTCTATCATCGCAGCCACGGCGCCGAAGACCCGCGCCGGACTCTCGTTGTAAATCGGCATGACGACTGCGGTCGTGGGGCGCAGCGCGGCCGGCAGCGGCGGCGGCTTTCGAGACGCAAATAAATACCAAAGGAAACCTGCGGCGGAGCCAGTGAAGGCGACCGCAATCCACGAAAAATTCGCAATGAAAAGAAAAAGAAGCACCCATTCGAGGAAAGTAACGCCGCCGATCTCGACCACCCGGTACATTTGGCTGCCGCCATATGCGGTCAGCGCCAAGCCTCCGCCGTAGACAAAGAAGCGCGCGAGCCAGCAGGTCGCGGCCTTGTGGCTAACGGCATTCTCGTGCCGGGTTGAGCGATCCAACCGGGAGAGGCTCTGAGCTGGCATGGCAAGGGGCGCTTCGGACGGTACCGCGGCAAAAGGACCCGGAGACCACTGGCTCTCTCCTTTGCGCAGCGGCGTCACCGCAGGCTCGTTTTGCTGCGGATTCGTCACGGGGCCCACCGGTAGAGCCAGGTCTCGCTGATGGGAGCGCCCGCGGCCTCAAGCACGAGCCGCATCTCTGCATGATCCTGGCTGCCAAAATCGAGTTCGAAGAAAACGCGGCAGGATTTCTGATCTCCAGACCGGAAAGTCCGGAGCAGAGTTGTTGATCCTTCCGATAAGGTCAAATTG
>JAFMSB010000159.1 GCA_017353815.1 Methylocapsa sp.
GCTTCGGCAGTCTCCGAGTCGCATGGAAGCGAGCGGCGCTAAGGAAGCGCGTCCCATACGCAAATCGTTCCCCGATCCGCACTGCATCCGGACTTTCGCCCGCCGCCCCTCGCCGCGGGGACAATGTCAGATTTTGCCTTCCATCTCACGGCGGCCACTATGGGCGAGGCGGATCCGCTGTCGTCATTGACGGCCCTTGGGGCTGCCGCCTCAGGCCGCCATAGCCCGTTGCATAGGGCGTTCATTGACAAAAGCGGGCCGCTCGCCAAACTCGCCGCCACGAGATGAATGGCGGCTTGCGGCTTCATCGCACAGTGTCTGTCGAATCAAATCCAGGTTTTAACAAAATCTCGCTGCTTAAAGAGCCGCGCTGGAAGGGCGAAGACGGCCGTTTCAGTTTAGGGAGAGCCGCCTTAGAGTGCATGCGGCCCCCGCGCCTGCCTGGGTCTTTTCCGTCGATCTATTGGCTTGACCGGCTGTGAATTTTGCGAGCGATAACACAACCGGTGCAAGCCGGGCCATTCTGGCGGCAGTCACCGCGGCAAATGCCGGCCAATCTGCCGCCTATGGCAAGGACGATTTCAGCAAAAAGGCCGCGCGTCTCCTAAACGAGGTTTTTGAGCGGGAATGCGCCTCGTTTCTGGTTAACACCGGCACGGCAGCAAACGCCTTGGCGCTCGCCGCGGTCGCCCCGCCGTTCGGCGCGATATTCTGCCACGCGGATTCGCACATCATGGAGGATGAGTGCGGCGCCCCGGAAATGTTTACGGGCGGAGCCAAGCTCATCGGCATCCCGGGCGAAGCGGGGAAGATAACCCGTGCCGGGTTAGTGACTGCCCTCTCCCGCTATCCGCGCGGAATCGAAAAGCAAGTCCAACCGGCCGCGCTGTCCATCTCCCAAGTCACCGAGCTGGGCACGGTCTATTCCTGCGGCGAGGTTGCCGCACTCGCGGAAATCGCCCATGAAGCGGGAATTAAGGTCCACATGGACGGCGCCCGTTTTGCCAATGCTCTCGCCAGCCTACAATGCAGGCCCGCCGAGATGAGCTGGAAGGCAGGCATCGATGTCCTGTCCTTTGGGGCGACAAAAAATGGCGCGCTCGGCTGCGAGGCCGTCATCTTCTTCGACCCGGCAACTGCCGCCAATCTGCCCTACCTTCGCAAGCGCAGCGGCCACACCTTGTCCAAGGGTCGTTTCCTAGGGGCGCAAATGATCGCCTATCTCGAGAAAGGGCATTGGCTCGATCTGGCCAAGGCGGCGAACGCCCATGCGCGCGCGCTCGCCGAGGGACTCACGAAAATCCCGAGCGTGCGCATGCCTTGGCCTTGCGAGGCGAATGAAATTTTTGCGGTCCTGCCGTGCAAAATGGACTCCCGCCTCAAAGCGGAAGGCGCGGTCTATTACGAATGGAATTTTCCTGAACGAGACGCTGGCTGCGCGCCGCCGGGGCAGGATGAAATCTTTGTCCGCCTGGTCACATCCTTTGCAACGCGCAAAACGGATATCGACCGCTTCCTGGCGGTTGCCTCCTCGGCCGGAATTTGAGGCTGGCCCCTCAGAAGCTTGAGAGACATTAGAGCGGCGCGCCGCCGTCCAAACCAAAGTCCCGCCAAGGGGATGTTGGCTGGCGCCACTCTGTAGTAACATTCGTGCTGCTGTGATATGTGCCGTGAAAACACGGCTTTGGGAGGCCCTAATGAGGATGCAATTGCCGCTTGGCGGCTTCGTTTTACTCATTCTGGGTGCAACGGCCGCCTGGCCCCAGGAGCCGGCGGTGAAGGCAACCACTTTGGTGAAAACCGCGGCGACGATCACGGGCCAGAAACTCGAATATCCAACAAAAAATCCTGAGGTCACCGCGACGCTGGTGGAGATCCCGCCGGGTGCCGATGTTGGGTGGCACGAGCATCCCAATATCCGCTATGTCTATGTGATCGAGGGCACGTTGACGATAGAGTTCGAGAATGGACTCCGCCGCGATTTCACGCCCGGGACCATCTTTGTTGAGGCGTTGAGAACCCGGCATCACGGATTGAACGCGGGCCCGGCCCCCCTAAAAGTCCTGTTCATTGATCATTCGGAAAAGGGCCAGCCGAATATGATTAGGACCGGCCCGCCAAAGGCGGACGATGCAAAAGGACCGCCGCCTGCTGCGCCAAAATAAACCGTGCCGGCCCAATGCTGGCATACAAGCGCGCCTCATGGCGGCCGAAGGGCGGCAAGCAGCACGGCCACGATGCCGGTGACAAATATGCCGTCAAATGTCCCAGCACCGCCAATCGAGGCGACCGGCGCGCCGAGGCCATGCAGCTTGTCGAGATTGGTGATGTCAGCGCCGATCAAGGTGCCGAGGCTGCCGCTGATATAAGCAAGTGGGGCTGCTGCCCATCGCGAAAGGAGTACGGCGACGGCCGCAGCAACGAGCGGCGGAGCGATGAAGGGCACCGCTATGCCCACCCCCTTTACGGGGTGCGCAACGAGATGGACGAATCCGGCCACAATGGCCGTAGCCGCAATGCCGAGCAGCCAAATGCGGTTGCGGAAAAGCAAGTAAAGCGAAAGCAGTGCGGGAATGACGGCGCCGCCAACATTGACGGCAATGATCGTACCCGGCCAGTTTTCGACCACCGGCACGACATAGCTCATGCCAAAGAAATCGATCACCTGGTCGGAAGCGATCTGGGATTCGGGAAGCTGGGCGACCGGGATATTGACATAGCTGCCGGCAAGCGAGCCAAAGAGTACCAACATCGCCGCGCTGGGGCTGAGGCCGATGCGCATATAGGCATAGCGCAAGAGTCCCAGCTGGATGAATATGAACAAAACGAGCAGGAGAAACGCGAAAATCGCGTAGGAAGGCGCCGGGAAAGGGAAGTAATCGAGATCGCCCGCATGCATCGGAGCCCCGCTTTGCGCTGGGTGGGGAGGCCAAACTGACACGGCGGGCGGCTCCCCGCAATGGGGTTGCTATTAATGCTTGAACCGTCGCGCAGCGTGGGGCGAGGACCAATGGCGCAAAAATTCAAGAAATAAACAACAGGCAGCCCCGCGCTCAGGGACGGATGTCCGGCTCGACAAGCTTGGCGAGGTTTTGCAGCGAATCCTGCCAGCCAAGATAGCACGCCTCCACCGGAATTGCGTCCGGCAGGCCTTCCTGCACAACATTCAGCTCGGTGCCCACCGGAACCGGTCTGAGCGTTACGGTCACCTGAATTTCTCCCGGCAAATCCGGATCGTCGAATCGATCCGTGTAACGCAACCGCTGATTTGGCACCAGCTCGATATATTTGCCGCCGAAGGAATGGCTTTGGCTCGTGGTGAAATTACGGAAAGACATTTTGTAGCTGCCGCCGGGCTTCGCTTCCAGATGATGCACCGTGCAGGCGAATCCGCCAGGCGGGAGCCACTTCGCCAAGGCATCCGGCTCGAGGAAGGCGCGGTAGACCTTATCGGGCGCAGCGGTGAGAACGCGGTGCAGACGAACGGTGTTGGGCATAGGAATTTCTCGCCTTGATTGAAGGTCGGCCAAGCCCGACTTCGCGGGACGGCCGCCAACGGCGGCGGCCGCAATACGGCAACGTCAGGCCTGCGGGTTCTCGCAGTTGATCATCCAGGGAGTGCCGAATTTGTCGATCAGCATGCCGAAGCGGCGGGCCCAAAACGTTTCTCCGATCGGCATGCGGATAGTTCCGCCTTCGCCAAGCTCCCGGAAAATGCGTTCGGCTTCCGCCGGATCGTCCACTTGAACACACACGCAGAAGCCTTGCGGCTTGGAGGCAAATTGCGGCGGCGCGTCGGCTCCCATTAAGTATCGGTCGCCCGCTTTGAGCCTTACGTGCATGATGCGATTGGCCGTCTCAGGCGTCTGCGGAACGCCGGCATCGGCCGGCGCATCTTTGTGGCGCATCATCGTCAGAATTTTGCCGCCGAGCACTCTTTCATACGCCATGAACGCCTCTTCGCACCGGCCGTCAAAGCTAAGATAGGGCACAAAATCCTTTATCACTGCGCGGATCCTTTCCTGGTCTGGTTGAAACCGGAGTCTGCTCAAGGGTGTAGAGGACCGATGCTTTTGCCTGCGGCGGCAAGCATCATTTGCTGCTTCCGTTTAACCGCCCGGGATCGGCAGAACGGGCATTACCTCTATGGATTCGCCGGGGAAGACGGCGAAGTGCGGATGGTTCTCGAAAAGCTTGGCGGCCGCCTCGTGCGAATCGGCGCGAACGACCGTATAGGCCGTCATCTCATTGCTCGTATCGGCGATGCCCTGTTGCGATACCTTTTTGGTTTTGCCGAGCGGCCCGCCCATGCCAACAATTGCGGATTGATGTTTTTCCGCCCAGGCTTTCCAGGCCGCAATTCCCGCTTGCATTTTTGCATTTCGTTCTTCCTCGGGCAGAGCATTCCATGCTGCCATCTGCGGGCTGGTCTTGCTTCCGAGGAAGATCGCGAGAAACGTCTTGTCCGTACTCATCATATTTCCTTCCGTCTTCGGTTGGAGGAATGAAATAGCAATCCGAGATAGCGGCGCAGATGATCGATGCATTCCGCAGCAACGGCGGCGTCCCCTTTTGCCTTTGCCAAAATGAACGCGCCCTGCAGCACGGCCTGAGTATATAGCGCGAGGCTGCGCGGCGGCCAACCGGCGCGAATTCCATGATGCCGGATCGCTTCGGCGATATCGGCTTCGAGCTCTGCCGCGTGGGCGCTGATGGCGGCGTCGCAGGCTTTACGGATCGCAGGAGACGTTTCGTAGATTTCTTGCACCAATGTTCCCGCAAGGCAGGTGAATTCTGGCACCTCGCCTCTCAGCATGGCTTTGCGGAAATCGATGTAACCAAGGACGCGTTCGAGCGGGTCCTTGTGCTTGTGATAGCGCGCGGCAGCAAAAAACGCCCCGGTCTTCTTGGACCAATATTCGGCCGCGGCGACGCCGAGCGCCTCCTTGCCGTCGAAGTGATGAAAGAACGCGCCTTTGCTTACGCCCGCTTTGGCGCACAATTCGTCGACGCTGGTTGCGGCATAACCTTTCGTGCGGATGAGCGCGACGGCCGCGTCGAGCAATTTTTCGCGCGCCGGAGATGGCCGGGCTGGGGGGCTGCGTTCCATGCTTGAAACATACCAAC
>JAFMSB010000160.1 GCA_017353815.1 Methylocapsa sp.
GCAGCATTCTCAGTCATTTTCCTTGGAGGCTATCGTTTCGATGCGTTTTTGCAATTGATCGAGCTGGCGCTTCATTTCCTCGATGTCGTTGCGCGACGATCGCGCACTTTCTTCCGCGGCCGCCGCGCCGGGGGAGGATTCGGCCGGCGTTTCGGCCGCTGGCGGATGCGGCTTAGCAAATGGGCTGAACATCGAGAGCGCTTGTTCGAACAGCGCCACATTCTTACGCGTCTGCTCCTCGATCGATTCGAATATTGGCGTCGTCAGCGGGCCGCCGAAGTTCTTGGCAATCTTTTCGCGGAATTTCGCCTGCTCGCTCGCAAGTTTGCCGATCGTGAATTCGAGGTAGCTTGGCACCAGCAGTTGCATGCTGTCCCCGTAAAAGCGGATCAGCTGGCGCAGAAACGTTATTGGCAGAAGGCTCTGCCCGCCCTTTCCCTCCTGCTCGAAGATGATTTGCGTCAAAACCGAGCGCGTGATTTCTTCGCCGGTCTTGGCGTCGTAGACGACAAAATCGTCACCCCGCTTGACGATCGCGGCGAGATCGTCAAGCGTGATATAGGCGCTGGTATCGGTGTTATACAGCCGCCTGTTGGCGTATTTCTTGATGATAATGGGATTGCTTTCTTTGGCCATGCGCGTGTCCAGCTTATTTCTCTTCGCCCTCAAACCGATCCCTGGTTATGCCAGCCACGCGGCGGCACAGCCCCGCGAGCGGGGGTTGGCTGCGCCGTAAGGCCGCGGGCAAGGGCGGGCCTGCCCTTGTTAAAGGGACTATATAGTGTCCAGCAGGGGTATAAAGGCATAACTGCAGCCTCAGGTAAAAGCGCCAGATTTGTCCGCGGGGATGCAAATTGCCTTGTGAAAAATCCGCGCCTTACAGTACCCAGGGCGGGACTCTTGGCCGCAACCGCTCTCGCGGGCCCAGATTAGCAGAAAAACCAGCGGCAAGCACCCTGCCGCCGAACATCGAGGAGATGAACCGGATGCCAAGTGAAATCGTAATCGTTAGTGCCGCGCGCACGGCCGTCGGCTCGTTCAGTGGCGCCTTTGCCACGGCGCCTGCCCACGAGCTTGGCGCGGCGGCCATAAAAGGGGCGCTCGGCCGTGCCCGTGTCGAGGCCGCCGAGGTGGACGAGGTGATTCTCGGCCAGGTCCTTGCCGCGGGCCAAGGCATGAACCCGGCCCGCCAGGCAGCGATCAAGGCAGGCATTCCCCAGGACAAGACCGCCATCGGGCTCAATCAGGTGTGCGGATCCGGGCTGCGGGCGGTTGCGCTTGGCATGCAGCAAATCGCAAATGGGGACGCCAAGATCATCGCCGCCGGCGGCCAGGAGAGCATGTCCTTATCGCAGCATGCGGCGCATCTGCGGCCGGGCATCAAGATGGGCGATCTCAAATTCGTCGATACAATGATCCGCGATGGCCTCACCGACGTGTTCAACGGCTACCATATGGGCCAGACGGCCGAGAACATTGCCGCGAAATGGCAATTGACCCGCGACGAGCAGGACCGGTTCGCGCTGGCTTCCCAAAACAAGGCCGAGGCCGCGCAAAAGGCGGGCAAGTTCAAGGACGAAATTGTTCCGTTTACCGTGGCAAGCAAGAAGGGCGACATCGCCGTCGATACCGACGAATACATCCGCCATGGCACAACGCTCGAAGGGCTTGCCAAGCTGAAACCGGCCTTCACCAAGGATGGGACGGTAACCGCCGGCAATGCCTCCGGCATTAACGATGGCGCGGCGGTTGTCGTCCTCATGAGCGCCAAGGATGCTCAGTCGCGCGGGCTGACCCCGCTCGCCCGGATTGCTTCCTGGGCGACCGCGGGGGTCGATCCAGCGATCATGGGCTCGGGCCCAATACCCGCCTCCCGCAAGGCGCTGGAGAAGGCCGGCTGGAAGGTCAAGGATCTCGACCTAGTCGAGGCCAACGAGGCGTTTGCCGCGCAAGCGCTTGCCGTCAACAAGGACATGGGCTGGGACCCGGCGATCGTGAATGTCAACGGCGGAGCGATTGCGATCGGCCATCCGATCGGCGCCTCGGGAGCCCGGATCCTGACCACCCTTCTTTATGAGATGGAGCGCCGCGGCGCGAAAAAAGGCCTCGCAACGCTTTGCATTGGCGGTGGCATGGGCATAGCAATGACCGTGGCGCGCTAGCCGCCGCCCTGCCGGGCCTGGTGGCGAGCATGCGGGCAGGCTCTCCGGCGGGCGACAACGATCTCCTCACGAAAAAGAAGGGTGGAACGGCATGGCGAGGGTAGCGGTAGTCAGCGGCGGGACGCGGGGAATTGGCGCCGCCATCAGCAAGGCGCTGAAAGAGGCAGGCTATAAGGTTGCGGCAAATTATGCGGGCAATGACGCGGTGGCGGCGCAATTCAAAGCCGAGACCGGCATTCCCGTCTATAAATGGGATGTATCCGATTACAAGGCGTGTGCCGAAGGCCTCGCCAAGGTCACCCAGGATCTCGGCCCCGTCGAGATCCTGATCAACAATGCCGGAATCACGCGCGACGTCATGTTCCACAAAATGGCGCCGCAGCAATGGCACGAGGTCATCAATACCAATCTGAACTCTCTTTTTAATATGACCCGGCCGGTGATCGAGGGCATGCGCGAGCGCGGGTTCGGGCGGATCGTCAATGTTTCTTCGATCAATGGCCAGAAGGGCCAGGTCGGGCAAACAAATTATACGGCGTCGAAAGCAGGCGATATCGGTTTCACCAAGTCTCTCGCGCAGGAGAACGCGGGCAAAGGGATAACCGTCAATACAATTTGCCCCGGCTATATCGGAACCGATATGGTGAAAGCGGTCCCTTCCGAGGTCTTGGAAAAATCCGTGCTGCCGCTCATCCCCGTACGCCGCCTTGGCGAGCCCGAGGAGGTTGCGCGCTGCGTCGTCTTTCTCGCCGCCGACGAGTCGGGGTTCATTACGGGATCCACATTCGCCGTGAACGGCGGTCAGTATATGGTGTAAGCAGGCAAGCTTGCGCTAGATGGGCTCATAATCGACGCCCATGAGATAAAGCCCGCAGGGCGGGGCGATTACGCCGCAGCGGCGCCGGTCGCACGCGTCGCGCGCGGCAATAAAATCTTCGACGCTCCACCTCCCGCGCCCGACATGCTCGAGCGAGCCGGCAATCGAGCGCATTTGGGTATGGAGAAACGACCTCGCGCTTGCCTTGATGTGAATTTCTCCCCCCGCCGGCACAACATCGAGCCGCTCCAAGGTCCGCACTGGGCTTGATGCCTGGCATTCGGATGAGCGAAAGGTCGAGAAATCATGCCGCCCGATGAGGCTCTGCGCGGCCTCTTGCATTTTAGAGATATCGAGTTTTCGGGTCACGAGCCAGGCGCGGCCCCGCTCAATGGTCAGCGGCGCGCGGCGGTTGACAATGCGGTAAAGATAATGGCGCCGTTGCGCCGAAAATCGCGCATCAAAGCTTGCGGGCACAAGTTCGGTTGCAAGGATCGCAACCGGATGCGGGCGCAGATGGGCATTAAGACCATCGCGCAGCACATCGAGGGGCCACTCCTTGGCGAGATCGGCATGAGCGACCTGCCCCAAGGCATGAACGCCCGCATCCGTGCGCCCCGCGCCGCAGATTGCGGCGGCACGGCCGCAAAGGCGCTCCAGCGCGCCTTCAATTGCTTCTTGCACCGAAAGGCCGTTTTCTTGCCGCTGCCAGCCGGCAAAGGGGGCGCCGTCATATTCGATTGTCAGCTTAAAGCGCGGCATCGCCGGGCAGGGGAAGCTTGGTGCCTTCGCCGATGCGCGCGCCGCGCCAAAATTCCTGAGCCGGCATCGGCCGCTTGCCCGGGCGCTGGACCTCGAGAAGACGCACCGAACCTGTGCCGCATGCGACGGTTGGACGCGCATCGAGAATGAGGCCGGGCGGGCCCTCTTCCTGGGCAATGCCGCTGCGCAGGAGCTTTATTCGCTCGCTGTCCTTGCCGGGACCGGCCTCGAAATAGGCGCCAGGGGCGGGCGCAAGGCCGCGGACCAGGTTATGCACCTCGGCGGCAGGACGGCGCCAGTCGATCCGAAGCTCTTCCTTAGAGATCTTGGGCGCGTAGGTCACACCCGCTTCAGCTTGGGGGGTAAAGATGAGCTCGCCTCTTTCGAGCGCCGCAACCGCCTGGACGATGAGCCCGGCGCCGAGCTTTGCAAGCTCATCCCTGATTTCACCCGCATTTGCTTGAGGCCCAATTGCAATTTTTCTGCAAAGCGCGGCCGGGCCCTCGTCGAGCCCTTCGACGATCCGCATCACCACGACCCCCGTTTCTTTATCGCCGGCCATAATAGCGCGCTCGATCGGCGCTGCGCCGCGCCATCGCGGCAACAGCGAGGCGTGCAAATTGAGGCAGCCTCTTTCGGGCATTTCGAGAATGGCATTCGGCAGGATCAATCCATAGGCGGCGGCGACGATCCCATCGGGAGCAAAGCCTTCGAGCTTGGCAACGGCGTCCGGCCCGCGAAGCGTCTTAGGCGTCATCACCGCAAGACCGAGGCCCTGTGCCGCGGTGTGTACCGGCGAGGGGACGAGTTCGAGGCCGCGCCTTCCGGCGGGCCTTGGCGCGCGGGTGTAGACCGCGGCAATTCGATGGCCTGCTGCAGAGAGGGCTTTGAGGGCGGGCACAGCGAACGCCGCGGTGCCCATAAAAACGATGCGCAAAGATTGCCTTGCCGCTTAGAGCGAATTCCGCAAAAGTTGACAGACTTTTGCGACCAGAATTCGCTCCAGTCTATTGATCTGGCGCTATTTCTTATCGCTCGGCCGCTTCCAGCCGGGCGGAAAGCGCGCTCGGCCGCCGTGGCGCCCTCAGCCCACTTGCGGGGACACAAGACCGGCGCCGCCTCCCCCGAAAAGGGGACTTTAAATTCCGGTATTTGCTGCCGCGCGCTCCGCGGGCGCGCTTGCTGTGCCGTCTTTTGACTTTTGCTTGGTGTTTTTCCGGAATTTCTTCATCAGCATTTCGCGCTTGAGGCGGGAAAGGCGGTCGATGAACAGGACGCCATTGAGGTGGTCGACCTCATGCTGAAGACAGGTTGCCAGAATCCCCGCCGCCTCGATCTCCTGCTCGCGCCCCTCGCGATCGAGATAGCTCGTGCGCACGCGC
>JAFMSB010000015.1 GCA_017353815.1 Methylocapsa sp.
CAAAATCGCTTGAAGAGGACAACAAGGCAAGCGAGCTGCACGAAGCCAAGGAAGTTTTGCGGGTAATATTCCCACCGAACGAGAATTCAGCGCTGCCACTGAATCCAGGCGAAGAAGCGCTCGACGAGCCGACGGCGCGTATATCGCCTGAAGCGCCGCACGTCCTGGCTCGCGAGCTTTCGGCGGTTCGAGCGATGTGGTGCGATCATTTCAATACCGTCGCGGCGCAGTTCTTCATCCAGCGGATCGCTGTCATAGGCGCGGTCGCCGATCAGATTTTCGGGCTTGGCTTCGATCAAGTAGAAATCGAAGCAAGCTGCACCAAACGTACTTCATGATGGTTCGCAGCGTGCGTGCTGACCGAAAGCGGCAAGCCGTGACGATCTACAATCGCCATGATTTTCAAGCCTTTTCCGCGTTTCGTCGGACCGATTTCGGCACCGTCACCCTTGGCCATCGCAAAGGTCGCGTCGATGAAGCACTCTTCCTCATCCAGTGCGCCTCTGTCGCGAAGCTCGTTGGCAATGTCCGCCAGAACGCGGCGCAGAACTTCATTGCGGCGCCAGGTCTGAAAACGGAGATGCACGGTTTTGTAATTGGGATAGCACTGCGGCAGCATGTGCCATCGAGCGCCGGTGTTCAAGATCCACAGCACTGCTTCCAGAACTTGACGCGTGAGAACGGGCTTGCGGCCAGGCGGAGCATCAGGAATGTGCTCTTCCCGAAAATGATCCCGGATACGTTCCCATTCCGAATCAAGCAGCCGAATCATTCAACATTTATAGCCCATCGACTCTCAGCCGCAATTTTGAGATAGGATCTAATGATAATTTACGCATGGCCGAAATCCGCTAAGAAGCCCAGAAATTAACAATCATTTGAGCCGGGAAGACGCCTGCCAAGTTCGCCATCACCCGCCCGCGCCGGGATTTGACGCTGCGCTACGCCAAAGGCTCCGCGCCAGCTCCCGCCGCTCACACCACCCGAGAGGGCAATCCAAACGCCAGACACTATATAGTGGAGGAAACCACCCTGGTGATATATCGTACTGCGTAAGGTGCGATAGCGGACATAGCCCCGGAGGATGAAGAGGGCAACGCTTAGCAAAGCCCTCGATTGCCCTCCAAAATAATCCTTGATTTTTAGCACATTTAATTGGTACACAAGGGTTCGGATGGTAGTCCTTAACTCCTTGATTTTGCTTGGATTCTAAGTTAGCCGCCCCTATAGTGGATTGGATCCGGGCCATTGAATAGGCCGCGGCTTTAATTTCGTCAGTACGAACCGCGGCGTTTTTTTCATGGGCTTCAAATGCGGCATCGCGGGTTTGCCGAACGTCGGCAAATCGACCCTTTTCAACGCCCTCACCCAGACGGCGGCGGCGCAAGCCGCAAATTACCCGTTTTGCACGATCGAGCCCAATACCGGTGATGTCGCCGTTCCCGACCCGCGGCTCGAAATTCTCGCGAAGATAGCCGCTTCCAAGGAAATCATCCCCACCCGGCTCACCTTTGTTGACATAGCGGGCCTCGTGCGCGGCGCCTCGAAAGGCGAGGGGCTTGGCAATCAGTTTTTGGCCAATATCCGCGAGTGCGATGCAATTGCCCATGTGGTGCGCTGCTTCGAAGACAAGGATGTGGCCCATGTCGAAGGCAAGATTGCGCCTTTGGCCGATATCGAGACGGTCGAGACCGAATTGATGCTCGCCGATCTCGAGAGCTTGGAGAGGCGCGCGCCGGCTTTGGAGAAAAAGGCAAAGGGCGGCGACAAAGAAGCCAAGGAAGCTCTTGCACTCGTCTCATGCTGTCTTGATCTCCTGCGCGAGGGCAAGCCCGCGCGAAGTGCGGCGGCAAAAGACGAGCGGCTAAAGCTCTTTGGGAGCCTTGGGCTCCTATCCTCCAAGCCCATACTTTATGTCTGCAATGTCGATGAGGCCGCGGCGAGCACCGGCAATGCCTATTCCAAGGCTGTCGCCGCACGGGCGCGCGAAGAAGACGCCGCAGCAGTGGTCATCTCGGCAAAGATCGAGAGCGAGATCGCCGTTTTGGATTGGCGGGAGCAGAGCGATTACCTCGAGGCAGCCGGTCTGAAAGAGCCGGGGCTCAGTCGCGTTATCCGTGCGGGCTATGGGCTGTTGCGTCTCATCACCTTCTTCACGGCGGGGCCCAAGGAGACGCGCGCCTGGACGATTCCGCAAGGCACGAAGGCGCCGCAGGCCGCGGGCGCGATCCATACCGATTTCGAAAAAGGCTTTATACGCGCCGAGACGATTGCCTACGGCGACTATGCGGCCTGCGGCGGCGAGGCGGGCGCGCGGCAGGCGGGCAAATTCCGGCTTGAAGGCAAGGATTATGTGGTCCAAGACGGCGATGTGCTGCATTTCCGCTTCGCGCCGTGATCGATTGCCCGCAAGAAGAGAAAACCAGCTCCCGGGGGAAGATTGCGGCCGCGGCCCCTCTCTCATCATGACCCCGGACACCGGCCGCCCAATTTACCGACACGAATGGGGAAGTGCGTGACCGGTCACTTGTCTCGTTTTTAGAATCATTCCAAAAATGTTTCACGTGAAACATTTTTGTCCGAAACCCGCCCAAAACCGTACAAGGCTGGAGACAAGAACCGCATCTTGGCGCGTTAAAGCCGGCCGGAATTTATGTGCAATCGGCTTCGCGCCGCGTCCGCGCTTTCCTGCGCCCGCCGGAGCCGCCCGGGGCATTTCTGATGTGCAATCCGCCCGAAATCCGCGCATTTTTTTGCGCTAGCTAATTTTTCCCCGGCCTCCGATTGAAGTAAGCGGGGCATCGAGTGAATAAACGAGCCCTTCTGGCCTGAAGTCCAACCGAGACTGGCTGCCGTCAACTTGAGCAAGGCCTTGCTCGATGAGCCGCGCCCCGAAGCCCCGTTTGCGCGGCGCATCAACTGCTGGACCGCCAGTTTCTTTCCAGCTTAGCTGGAACCGTTCTTGGCCATTCCGGCTTATGCCCCAGCTCAGCTCCGCGGTGCCAGTACTATTCGAGAGCGCACCGTATTTGACGGCGTTGGTTGCAAGCTCGTGCAATGCGAGGGACAGCGCAAGGACGGCCTTTGAATTGAGCCACACTTGAGGTCCTGAGAACCTAATTCTGGAATTCTCGGACCCATCGCGGAACGGCGACGTGACCATACCAACCAAATCCTGCAAATCGGCGCCTTTCCAAGAACCGGCCGTGAGCAAATCATTCGCTTTCGCAAGCGCCAAGAGGCGCGCCTGAAATACCTCTAAGCCCTCCGCCGCCGTGCTCGCATTGCGCAGCGTTTGCTGCGCGATTGCTTGCACGACGGCAAGCGCATTCTTGACCCGGTGGGTAAGCTCTTTATTGAGCATCTGTTGATGTTCTTCCGCGGCCCGGAGCCGCGCCTCGCTTGCGCGCAATGCTGCATTGGCCTCAGCCAGTTCGTTGTAGTTTCGCTCTGTCGTCAAGTCGGTTACGGTCAGCCCGATCGCTCCGGTGCGGTCCCGCGCAAGCGCGCTTACGGTAACGCGGGCTGGAACCTCGGTGCCATCACCCCGCTGCAGGTTTATCTCAGCGCGGCCCGGATGAAGCTGCCGGTCTCGCATCAAAGTTTGATAACGCTGCTTGTCAGCGGCCGCGACATGGGTAGCAAATGGCACACCGATCAGGTTTTCGTGAGGGATTTTGAGCACTTCTGCAAGACTTAAGTTACTATAACTGATGATTCCCTCAGCATCCAAAATGGCGGCGCCCTGTTGCATCTGTTCAATGAGGATGCAATGCGGGAGGTCTGCGGTCTCGAGCATATAGACTCGGCTGCCTTCGTCCTCATCAACAACGAACGCATCGACTGCCGCCACGCGAATGGCGCGCAGCGTCTCCTCCGCCTCCTCAAGCCTCTTCGCCAGCTCTTCGCTTCGCATAGGAGCCTCCCACAAGGATTGCGGTTCCAGGTTGCGCCTCACTTCCCGTCCCGGACCGGGCTGGCCAGCCGCAGCTGCAATCCAACAAGCGTGCGCTCGCTGTCGCGGAGATCGCCGACAATCTTGCGTACCGGCTCCGGTAATCTACGAACGAGCGTTGGAATTGCGATGATCTGATCGCCCGCAGCAAGCTGCGGGTTGATCAAAAGGTCAATAATTTCAATTTTGTACTTGCCCGGCAAATGCTCTTCGCAAATTCTCTTGAGATTAGCGAAAGCCGTCATGGATTTTGGGCTTTGGCCGGCAACATAGAGCCGCAGCTCCCAGAGATCTGTTTCCGGTGCCGTGCCATTTGACTCATTCATCTGCCGCCTCACCCGTGTTTTGCGGCCCGCTCCTATCCGCTTTCCGGCTAAGGGCCATCCTCTCGCAATCTCGACCAAGCTCGCCGGACGCGCTCTCCTCCTCCTCAATGAGTTCCTGCAGCTGCAAATCTTGGCTTTCGAATTCCTTGCGCATGGCCATGATGCGGGCCTCCAGCGCTTGCCGCTTGCGTTCGCGTTCGCGGGTTTTGCGTTCGAGATCCTGGCGGCGCGCCAAGGCCCCGGCTCGCTCGCGTGCCTCCTGCGCGAGGCGCGCCGACCCGGTGAGAGCGCCTTCGGGGCCCAAATAAACATCGGCAAGTTCGATCCCTTGGCCAGTGATCAGAAACTCGCGGATCTGATTAGAATGCGCCATGCCTCGCGACTTAAGGATATACATCGCCCGGTTGCGCTCGCCGCCAAGTTCGATGTCGCGTAATAAGAGCCACGTGTCCACGAGCGAAGAAATATCGAGTTGGGTCTTCTCCGGGGCCTCGGCGCCACGGGTAAGGTTGCTCATGAGGACGGTTATTCCACGCGACTTCAGGAAATCCATAATGCGTGTCACCGTGGCGGATGCATCTCTTCGATTCCCAGCATCGAGCAGGCCGTCGACAGGGTCGACAACCACGATTTTTGGTTTCACGCCGTTTACCAGTCTCTGGAGACTAACGGCGTGCGTCTCCAAACCAAAAGCGGTTGCGCGGATGGCGTGGAAGCGAAGCAGACCCTTTTTGATCCACTGCTCAAGATTCAAACCAATCGAGCGCATGTTTCGGATGATCTGGCTCGGGGATTCCTCAAAAGATATGTAAAGGCAGCTCTCCCCCCGCTGGCAGGCAGCGTTCACGAATTGAGCACTCACGCTGCTTTTTCCCGTGCCGGCAGTGCCGGATACCAGAACAGTGCTGCCGCGGAAAAATCCTTGGCCGCCGAGCATGGTGTCGAGCCGCGCAATGCCGGTCGAAACCCTTTCGGCCAAAACCTGGTGCTTCAAACCGAGAGAGGTGATGGGGAGGAGATTAATGCCATCGTCTGCGATGACAAACGGATATTCATTCGCGAAATGGGACGTGCCGCGATATTTGACGATGCGCAGCCGCCGGGTCGCGACTTGCTCCTCCACCCGCTGATCGAGGAAAATTACACAATCCGAAATATATTCTTCGAGCCCATAGCGGGTGAGCGCGCGCTCGCCGCGCTCGCCAGTCACGATTGCCGTCACACCTTTATCTTTCAGCCAGCGAAAGAGGCGCCGCAATTCCGCGCGCAAAAGGGCTTCGTTCGAAAAACCGCTAAATAAACTTTCGACCGTGTCGATTACGGCGCGCTTTGCGCCGATCGACTCAATGGCGTGGGCCAAGCGAATGAACAGCCCGTCGAGATCGTACTCACCCGTCTCTTCGATTTCGCTGCGCTCAACGCGCACAAAGTCGAGGATGAGTTTTTTCCGCGCCTGTAAGCTGTCGAGATCAAAACCAAGGGAGCGCACGTTTTCGGTCAGCTCGGCCGCGGTTTCCTCAAACGCCATGAAGACGCCCGCCTCGCCATAGTGAGTCGCGCCCCGCACCAGGAACTCCATGGCGAACAAGGTCTTGCCACAGCCCGGCCCGCCGCAGACGAGCGCCGTCCGGCTCCTTGGCAAGCCGCCGCTGGTGATCTCGTCGAATCCCTCGATGCCTGTAGGCGTTTTGGGCAGATTCAATCCTGCACTCTTTGGCATCGTGGAACACATGCGAGAGACATGCCGCGGACCCAGGCTTAATATATAGAGCTTGAGGTTTCAACGCCAAGCGCGGCTCGCGTAATCGATGGCGAAATCTTGCGGCGCGCTGGCAATGGCAGCCATCCCGGCGAACACGGTGTTTTCGGCGACGATAAGCCGTGTGCCGATGCCGGCAAGCAGCTCTTCGTAGGGTGCCTTGTTCTCGAACGCCGCGCGGAATTCCTTTGGATCGCAAAACTCGGCCATTCTCGGCAAAATACCGCCGCCGAAGGTCACACCCCCTTTGGCGACAAACGCGAGTGCGAGGTCGCCTGCGAAGCGCCCTGCCAGGCGCCAGCAAAGCCGCAAGGTTTCTGCCTCCGTGCTGCGGGGATTTTGCTTCGCTGCGGCGATGAGCGCCACCTCATCCGTCACGCTCGCGGCAATGCCCGAAACAGCACTGCGCGCGAGATGGAGCCTCATTAGGCCCTGGCCCGAAAGAATGGCTTCGGCGCAAAGGCGGCCGAACGGAGCCTTATCGAAATAAGGCCAAAGCGCCCATTCCTCAGGTTGGAGAGGGCCGAAATCCATATGCCCGGCTTCGCTTGGAATAGCGATATATTTGCCCGCGGCATTCGCAAGGGCGGCAACGCCCAGTCCGGTGCCGAGCCCCATAATGAGCCGCGAGCCCGGCAGGGCTGGCGCGGGCTCCCCAATCGGCACGGTCCACGCAGGCTTGATGAAGGGGAGGCTAAAGGCCTGCGCCTCGAAATCATTGAGGAGCAGGCCTTGGTCGAGCCCTATCTCTGCTGCAATCTTCGTCCCTTCGATTATCCAGGATGCATTCGTTAGTTTGATGGCTCGCCCAATGACTGGGCCGGCCGCGCAAAGAATGAGCGAGCGCGGCTTTGCGCGAATTGCGGGAAGTGCCGCCGCCAGCGCATGTTCGAAAGCGGTGAATTGCCTGGTCTTGACGCCGGGACCATGCTCGGGCGTCCCATGCGGGGCGCGGAGCAAGGAAAACCGGGCGTTTGTGCCGCCCACATCGCAAAGTAGGACCGGAAAGGGAAATTCCATCATTGGCTGCCTAAACCCCGCTATCGCCCGTACCGCATAAATTAGTTCACTTCAGACGCGTTTTTCCGGCCATTGGCAAAGATCGTTGATCAAACAGCGGCTGCAAAGCGGCGCGCGGGACTTGCAAATATATCTCCCATGAAGGATCAGCCAATGATGGGCGTGGCGCTTGAACTCCTCGGGGATGGTCTTTGCGAGCCCGGCCTCGACCTCGAGCGCCGTTTTGCCAATGGCAAGAGGGATGCGGTTGGAAACCCGGAAAACATGCGTATCGACGGCAATCACCGGCGCGCCGAAGGCGGCGTTCATGACCACATGGGCCGTCTTACGCCCAACGCCCGGCAGGCTTTCGAGAGCCTCGCGGCTGTTCGGGACTTCGCCGCCGAAGTCTTTGAGGAGCTTTTCCGACAGTGCAATGATGTTTTTTGCCTTGTTGCGGTAAAGCCCGATCGTGCTGATCATTCTTTGCAACTTTTCCTCGCCGAAGGCGGCCATTTTGGCGGGACTATCGGCAGCCTGGAAAAGCGCGCCGGTCGCCTTGTTGACGCCAGTATCGGTTGCTTGGGCGGAAAGCACGACTGCGACAAGAAGCGTGAAAGGATTTGAGTACTCAAGCTCCGATTTGGGGTGAGGATTTGCAGCCTGGAAGCGGCGGAAAATTTCGGCCACGGCCGCAGGCTCGATGGGCTTGCGCGCCTTTCCCTTGCGGGCCGGCCGGGGAGGAGCAGGAATTTTTGGCGCCATTTTTGATTGCCACGGTCTTCTGGGCGCAACTCAACCCGGGCTGTCGCGCTTTTTTCTCAGCGCCGTCCAATTCTCGAGCCGCGCGCGAAGCTCTTTTTCACGGCCGCGCCCGGCGGGCCGGTAGAACTTGTGCCGCCCGAGCTTTTCGGGCCAATAATCCTGACCCGAAAATGCTTCTTCGGCATCGTGATCATACGCATAGCCCGCGCCATAGCCTTCCTCCCGCATCAGCCTTGTCGGAGCATTAAGTATGATCTTCGGCGGCATGAGGGAGCCATGCTCCCGTGCAAGCCTTTGCGCCTCGTTGAAGGCAAGATAGGCCGCATTCGATTTCGGCGCCGTTGCCACGTAAATAACCGCTTCCGCGATCGCAAGTTCTCCTTCGGGGGAGCCGAGAAAATCGTAGGCATCCTTCGCGGCATTGGCAATGACAAGGGCCTCGGGATCGGCAAGGCCAATATCTTCTATTGCCATGCGCACGACCCGCCGTGCGATGAAGAGAGGATCTTCGCCCGCATGGAGCATGCGCGCGAGATAATAAAGGGCGGCATCGGGATCGGAGCCGCGCACCGATTTATGCAGCGCGCTGATGAGGTTGTAGTGGCCCTCTTGGGCCTTATCGTAAATCGGCGCCCGGCGCTGCAAAATCGCGGCGAGTGCCGCTTGATCGAATATCTCGCCCGGCTTTGCCGCCCGCCAGGCCTCTTCGGCGAGACTGAGCGCCGCGCGCCCGTCGCCGTCCGCCATCCGCACAAGGCTCGACCGGGCTTCCGCATCAAGCGGCAGGGACCGCCCTTCATGCGCCTCGGCGCGGGCGAGAGTCCTCTCGATTGCTGCGGCATCGAGCGGGCGAAATATCATCACCCTTGCGCGCGATAACAGCGAGGCGTTGAGTTCGAAGCTCGGGTTCTCGGTCGTCGCACCGATGAGCGTGACCGTGCCGTCTTCCATCACCGGCAAAAAGCTATCTTGCTGCGCCCGGTTGAACCTGTGCACCTCGTCAACGAAAAGCAAGGTCCCTTGGCCTAACCTGCGGCGGCCGCGCGCCTCATCGAAGACTTTCTTGAGCTCCGCAACCCCCGTAAAAACCGCGGAAATCTGGACAAAGGCAAGCCTCGTCTCGCGCGCAAGCAGCCGCGCGACCGTGGTCTTGCCGGTACCCGGAGGGCCCCAAAAAATCAGGCTTCCGAGCGTCCCAGATTGCAGGAGCCGCGTTAGCGCGCCCTCAGCCCCCAGGAGATGCTCCTGACCCGCCACCTCGGCGAGACTTTGCGGCCGCAGCCGGTCGGCGAGCGGGTGCGGCGCATCCTTTTCGAGATTTGCCGCGGTGAAGAGGTCGCTCACTGGTCCCGGCTCCCTCCGGCGGATGGCGATTCAGGTGCATTTCCAAGGGCATAACGGTCTTTTGAGCTTGCGCCAGTTTGCGGGAAATCGCTATGATTAGGGCCGCCGTGCCAGTCCAAATGCGAATTCGCCTCATCAAAAGCGAGACAGACCGCCTGCCGGTACGAGCCAAAAGATATGTCGCTTGGGACATTTCTGTAGCCGGTTTCGGCGTGCGTGTCAGCTCAACAGGCAGCAAGACCTGCATCTTTGAATATCGTCCGCCGGGATTGTTGCGCGGTGTCAATAAGCGAACGCACACAATAGCCGTCACGGCAGGTTGACACCGACCAAAAAGCCCTTGCGCGCATAAAGATGGGGGCTGCCGCCGGTCGAGCCACAGAAGGCGCCAGAAGCGCCCAAAATGCAGCTGGTGGAGCTGATGACGGCATTACTCGAAGCCAGAGGCCCCAAGGTCCGGCGATCCCGGCCGATGGGTGGGGCCAAATAAGACAAAGCCCTGCCGCAAAATCGCAAGCAGGGCCGTCTCGCAAGCAGACTGGTGGCCACGACGCCCAGAGGCCGGCCGCCTACTTTCCGCTTTGCTCAGCGGATTGGTGTTGGCGTTCATCCCTCGGCGCGCGCAGCTGCCGATAGTTGGCAAGGCATTTATGCAAAGCGGCCCGGTTATACGCCGGAACCTTAAGAACAAATAAATGGGTGTCGCTGCTGTGCGAGGCTTTCAACCAGCAATAGTTATAAAAAAATTCCTGGGCCTGGTCTTGACGCTTGGCCGCCGAACCGCGTCCGGAAAACACAAAGACCGCGACGAGCGCGGCAGTAAACGTCATTAATCGCGCAGTAGTCATGAGATCTTTCCGTCATAGCGGAGCTGCCCGGGCGGGCTCGGCACCGATCAGCGGCCGAATATTTCCTTGCGCAACCGCCGGTGCTTTGCAAGACAATCGCGCAAAACGGCCGGGTCATGTGGCGGTTCCCTTATGACCAGCTCCATAAAAGGATGCGGCGGCCCCGGGTATTCCCCGCTCATTGCAAGCAGTAGTCGAAAGCGACCTCATTGCAGTGCTGCGGGTCAGCGGCCGATTGGGCTTGCGCCGGGGTTGTGGGCGGCGAGTGTGGCGAGGAATTGGTGATCGCGTGGCTTTCATTCGTTGCGGCTTTGCCTCTCGCGTCTTTGCTCTCAATCATGGTCGATCGCAAGCCCTTAGGCAAGGAGCAAAACTCCATGAGACACAAAGCCGGAGTGATTAGAGCGAATTCCACGAAAGTTGACACACTTTTGCGACTAGAATTCGCTCCAGCTTATTGATTCGGCAAGCGCTCGGGGTTGGGGTCCGGGCTTTAGGGATGAGCGCTTGCGCGCTGCCAGCGGCAGGGCTGCAAGCTGAGAGCGGCGCATCTCACCTTTCTCCCTAGACCAAGCAGTTCTCGCGCCCCAAAGTAACACCGGCGCCGCTAAGCCAGACGCGTTAACGTAAATAATCATTCTACGGGCCGATGAAGGCCAGCGCCCGGCCATAACCCAAATAGGTCATGATTTTTTTTTTAGTCAGTGGAAAATACTGGTTTCGCTCCATCCAATTCTAAAATTTTTTGTATTTATTCATGCGTACCATAGTATTTGCATCCCACAAAGGGGGGTGCGGGAGAAGCACGCTCGCCACTTGCCTCGCCGTTGCGGCCGAGCAAGCAGGCGAAAGCGTCATTGTGTTTGATCTGGATCCGAAAGGCTGCACCGCACGATGGAGCGCAAGACGAAGGGATCGCGAGCTGGCGGTGCACCGGCTGGTGGCGGCGCGGCTTCCGGCGGAACTTAATGCTGCCGCTGGAAAAAAAGCGACGCTTGCCCTCATCGATGCGCCCGTGCTCGAAACTCCGGCCGCCCTTGAGGCGGTGAAAGCTGCCGATCTCGCGATAGTTCCGGTGCTTCCTTCCACCTTCGATGTTTGGGCGGCCGAAGTGACCGGCCGCAGGCTGAGCCTGCTGAAACAAAAGTTTGTGTTTGGCGTCAATCAATGCCCCGTGCGGGAGTCCCGGCGCAAGCGGGACTGCATTTCTGCCCTCAAACTCATCGGCCCTGTTCTCGATCAGCAGATAGGGGCAAGCTGGGCTTTTTTGGAAGCGGCCGCCACGGGCCGGGGTGTAACCGAGATCACTCCTATGGGGATTGCGGCACGCGAAATGCGCGGCTTTTGGCTTGCCCTGCGGCCATGGCTCTTTGGTTCCCCAGACTCCGGTTGACTATCGCCGAAGGAAATCGCCGCGGCAAGCGGCGGCCGGGGCGCCGTGCGCGAAATGTTCGGCTGGCCATGACTCTTTGCGCGCGCTGTGCTAACGCCTACGGCCCCTTTGAACGAACGCCTGCCCCGGGGCCGCGGATCCAAAATGAGCGACGAAGCAGACTTCGGATTCTCCCGGGTGGCCCTTAAGGACAAACAGGGCCGGGTGGACGAGGTGTTTAAGAAGGTTGCCCCCCGCTACGATCTCATGAACGATCTCATGTCGGGGGGGCTCCACCGCATCTGGAAAGACATTTTTGCCCGCAAGGTCAGGCAGTCAAAAAAAACACGCTTCCGCCACATTGACGTTGCGGGCGGGACCGGCGATGTCGCGCTCCGGGTGGCGCGAGCGGGCTCGGATTTGACGGAGATCGTGGTGGCCGACATGAATGCGGCCATGCTGGAGGAAGGCCGCAGGCGCGCATCCAATAGCCGGTTTGAGGCGTCGCTGAATTTTGTCGAGGGAAATGCCGAAGAGCTGCCGTTTTGCGAGTGCAGCTTTGACGCCTATACGATCGCTTTTGGAATTCGCAATGTGCCGCGGATTGACACGGCGCTCGCCGAGGCGCACAGGGTGCTGCGGCGGGGCGGCCGGTTTTTGTGTCTGGAATTCTCGGCCGTCAATGTGCCGCTTCTCGACCGGCTCTACGAGGCCTATTCCTTTCACATAATCCCGTGGCTTGGCCGCTATGTCGCGGGCGACGAGAAGCCCTACCGCTACCTTGTCGAATCGATCGCCCGGTTTCCCGATGCCGAGAGTTTTTGCGCCAAGATTGGCGCTGCCGGATTCGCGCAGGCCGCATTCACGCGGCTTTCGGGCGGCATCGTTGCCATCCATTCGGGCTGGAAGGTCTAGATCATGATCTCGATTCGCGCGCCAGCTTTCCAGTGGCTGACGCCTTGGACAGCGCACGGCCCTTTGCCGCCGCTGGCCTTGACGGACAGAGCCGCGCCTTAAGCGGATGGCGGTTCTCTCTTTCTCCCCGGGCTCTGTTTTCCGGCTGCTCCGCGCGGGATTTGTGCTGGCCCGCGCAGGCGTGTTCAGCGATCTCGATCCCGTCATTCTGCCGCCGCCCGCGCGTATTCCCTTGCAGCTTGCGCGCCTCCTCGGGAAACGCAGGCGAAGAAAAAGCGCAGGCGCTTCCGCGGCCGGATTATCCAACCTTCCCCAGGCGATCAGCCGGCTCGGCCCCTCTTATGTCAAGCTCGGACAGTTCCTTGCCACGCGTCCCGATGTTGTCGGCACGAGGGCCGCAAACGAGCTCGAGCTTCTGCAGGACAAGATGGCGCCATTCCCGCGCAGTGACGCCATTGCAACGATCGAGAATGCGTTTGGCATGCCGCTGCATCATATCTTTGCAAGCTTTGGCGAGCCTGTTGCCGCGGCCTCTATTGCCCAGGTCCATCGGGCGCGGGTGCATGGGCCTGGCGGCGATGGCGCCGTCGCCGTCAAGGTGCTGCGGCCGGGTGTCGAGCGGCTCTTCCGGCGCGATCTCTCCGACATGTTTGCCGTTGCCCGCCTCGCGGAGCGCTGGTCAAGCGAGGCGCGCCGCCTCAAACTCGTCGAGGTTGTCGATACCCTCGCGCGAAGCGTCAAGATCGAAATGGACTTCCGCCTCGAGGCGGCAGCGGCGTCGGAATTCGTCGAAAACACTGCACAGGATAAAAATTTCCGCGTGCCAAAGGTCGATTGGGACCGCACCTCGAAAGAGGTTCTGACGCTCGAATGGGTTGAGGGAACTCCCTTATCGGATGTCGCCGCGCTTATGGGCAAAGGCTACGATCTGCAGGAGCTCGGTCGCAATGTCATTCAATCTTTCTTGCGCACGGCCGTCCGGGATGGGTTCTTTCATGCCGATATGCACCGGGGCAATCTCTTCGTCGATCCTCAGGGCCGCCTCACCGCAGTCGATTTTGGAATTATGGGACGCCTCGGTATCAAGGAGCGCCGGTTCCTTGCCGAAATTCTTTATGGTTTCATCAAGCGCGATTACCGGAGGGTCGCGGAAGTTCATTTCGAAGCAGGCTATGTGCCGCGTATCCACAGAGTCGAGGATTTCGCCCAGGCGCTCCGCGCAATCGGCGAGCCAATCCATTCACGCCCCGCCGATCAGGTTTCGATGGCCAAGCTCTTGAGTCTTCTGTTCGAGATTACGGGCCTGTTCGATATGAAAACGAGGACCGAGCTGGTTTTGCTCCAAAAGACCATGGTCGTCACCGAGGGCGTAGCACGGATGCTCGATCCCAAAATCGATGTCTGGTCAACCGCCGAACCTGTGGTCGGCGAGTGGATCGAGCAGAATCTCGGGCCAATCGGGAAATTGCAGGATGCGGCTCGCGCCGCCTCGACGCTTACCCGTCTCGCTACCCATCTTCCCTCGGTGCTTATGCGCGGCGAAAACATAATCAACCAGCTCGAAGACATGGCGGAAAACGGCTTCGAGCTATCGGAGGAAGCGATTGCTAAAATTGGCGATGCCGAAGCGCGCGGCGCGCGCTTGGGTCATATTGCACTCTGGGTGCTCGCCTTGATCGGCCTCGCCATGCTGCTGCGGTAGGCATTTTCGTATCAAGCAACATCTGCCGCTGTCTTTCCCTTCAGCTCTCCGAATGGCGTTTTAATCGGCTTTGTCGGACTACCTCTCGCGCTTTTAACGGTTGAATAGAGCCACGCCCTGCGGACACTTTTTTGGCGCCCTTCCTTCGCGGCGCTCGCGGGTCTTGCACGGTGCAAGCCCTGGTCGTGGCGCGGCGGCGTCGGGGCGGCCGACGATGATCCACGGGGAGAGCA
>JAFMSB010000431.1 GCA_017353815.1 Methylocapsa sp.
ACACCCGAGGGGGCGCTGGGCGCCGCCCCTAGCATCTCGCGCTGTGGGATCAGGCGATCGACACCGCTCGGACTTTGACGATCTGCGAGGATGACGCGATCTTCAATCGCCACTTTGCGCCGACCGCGGAGCGCGTGTCATTCGCGCACTGCCGCCGGAGTGGGATTTCATTCCCTGGGGCTGGAATTTCGATTCCTATCTGCTCTTCGAGCCTTTGCCCGGCGCGTCGCCCTGCTGTGCTGCTTCGACGAGGAGCGGATGCGCGCCGAGCGGCCTTTCAGGATCGCGCCGTGATGGCGCAGGTTTTCCGCCCGCAGCGCGCGCTCGGCATCCCGTGCTGCTCGATTTCAGCGAAGGGCGCGCGCCGGCTCAAGGCCGGCTGCGTTCCGGTGGCGAGGATCCGGGTGTACTTCCCGGGCCTCGATCGGCATCGGCCGGATTTCGGCATCGATATCATGATGAACAATGCGTTATCCGCAGATCGCCGCCTTCGTGAGCTTCCCGCCCCTCGTCATCACCCGAAACGAGATCGGCAAGTCCACCGTGCAGATCGAGTTATTGCTTTTTCGGAGTTGGACGGGCCCTCTTGCCCGGGCCGGGAAAAAAACTCTGCAGTTCCGGACGCGCCTTTGGCGCCCCGGCTGCGATAATGGCTTTAAACTGGCCGCCTAATGAACGCTGGCGTCTTGCCGCAGGCGCGCGATCTCGTCCTTCACTTGCAACTTGCGGCGCTTCAGCTCGGCGATTTTCAGGTTATCAAAGGAGGGGTGCATCTGGGCTTCGTTGATCTGCTGCTCCAGTGCCTTATGCCGCTTTTCGAGCTCCGCAAGATGCGCTTGAATGGACATGCGAGGTTTCTCCTTTTTGTCGGATGAAGTGCCTAGCCGGTCAATTTTACATGAGTCCGCGCGTAAGTCGATTCCGGTTTGCCGGGTGCGGTGCACCAAATCACCTGATTGTCTCGTTGTCTTAATTGTCTTAATCGTCTTAATCGTCCTACCGCTGCCTTATCCGAATGCCATATCCGTCTCCGCCGGCTGTCAGTAGGCCCGGTTTTCATAGCACATCAAGCTATCGTATTGTCGCGCCCGCCCCGCGCTCCTCTTCAAAGCAGTGAGCGCCGGATCGACCGCCACAAAGGCCTTCCCGGCGACCGCCGCCGGTCTTGCGAAGCCGGGCATTACGGCTCGGCAGACGGACCTTGCGGATCCACCGGTTTGCCGCCACGATTTCAGGGAGCCCGGCATGTTTGAGCTCTTTGACCAGCGGATTCGCCAGGGTCCCGAACCTGCGCTCGCAGCGGGTGCCGCCTGCGCCGAGCGGGCCGGATTGCTCGACGGCGGGCGGATCAAGCCAGCCTCGCAGCTCGTGTGCTATCGACAATTTGCCTCTGCCGGCTTGAACCGCAGGCGCTAAAGCGGGATAATTTTTGTGGGTACGCGGGTGCCCGACTGTGGCCGGCCAGCCCATAAAACCAGCGGTGACAATGACCCAAGAGGAAGAACGCGACTTGCGGGAGCAATTGGCGCGCCTGCACGAGGAGCATCGCGATCTCGATGCCGCCATCGTAGCCCTGGAGGATGCGCCCGG
>JAFMSB010000432.1:0-984 GCA_017353815.1 Methylocapsa sp.
GGTATCGCCCAAGGCGTGACCTTGGCGCCGCTCCTTGGCGTAGGCCAAGGCTTGTTGAAAGGCGCGCTCGGCAAGCGCAACGCCTTGTACCCCGACGTTGAGCCTCGCACTGTTCATCATCGTGAACATGCAAGCGAGCCCCTTATGCTCTTCGCCGACGAGATATCCTATGGCGCCGCCATGATCGCCATAGACCATGGTGCAGGTCGGCGCGGCATGGATCCCAAGCTTGTGCTCTAAGGAAGCGCAAAAAACATCGTTGCGCCGCCCCAGCGTGCCATCCGCATTCACGAGAAATTTCGGAACCAAAAAAAGCGAGATGCCGCGCGTACCTTTTGGCGCGTCGGGCAAGCGCGCGAGCACGAAATGGATGATGTTGTCGGCCATGTCGTGATCGCCATAGGTAATAAAAATTTTCGAGCCAAAGATTTTGTAGCTGCCGCCCGGCTGCCGCTCGGCGCGGGTCTTGAGCGCGCCGAGATCCGAGCCAGCTTGCGGCTCGGTCAAATTCATCGTCCCCGTCCACGCTCCGGAAACGAGCTTTTCAAGATAAAGCTTCTTTAGCGGTTCAGTTGCGTGCGCCTCCATGGCCTCGATCGCGCCAAGCGTCAGCAAAGGGCAGAGGCTGAATGCCACATTCGCCGCGCTCCAGATCTCGATGCAGGCGGTATTGAGAAGCGTGGGCAGATCTGAGCCGCCAAAATCAACAGGGCCCGTGATCGCGTTCCATCCGCCTGCCGCCCACTGCCGGTAGGCGTTCGCAAAGCCGTTTGGAGCGGTGACCTTGCTGGCTTGCGCCTTTGCGCCTTCAATGTCGCCCGCGCGATTCAAAGGAGCTAGGACAGCCGCGGCAAATTTGCCGGCTTCGTTGAGCGTCGCTTCGGCAAAGCCATCGCCGAGCCCGACGTAGATTCCATCCTTGCGGTCCGGCTCCATCCCTGCTTCGTGGACCATCGAGAAAAGAATGTCGGAGACCGGCGCGCG
>JAFMSB010000432.1:994-1590 GCA_017353815.1 Methylocapsa sp.
ATGACAGGTTTGGATTTGAACCAAAGTGCCCAGGCTGCGCCGGTCATGGCCGCCGATGCCGCTGGAATCGCGGTGGCAGCGCAAATCCTGCGGCAGGGCGGGATTGCCGCCTTGCCGACCGAAACCGTTTACGGTCTTGCCGCCGATGCAACATCAGAAGCCGCGATTGCGCGCGTCTATGCCGCCAAGGCCCGGCCAAATTTCAACCCCCTGATCGTGCATGCGCTGGGGCTCGAAGCGGCGCGCGCGCAAGGCATTTTTTCGCAGGAAGCCTTGCGGCTGGCCGAGCTCTTTTGGCCAGGTCCGCTGACTCTGGTCGTGCCTGTCGCCGCAACGGCGAGTGTTTGCGCTTCCGCGCGGGCAGGGCTGCCGACGGTCGCTCTGCGGGTTCCGGCGCATGCGGTTGCGCTCGCGGTACTTTCGGCAACCGGAACGCCGCTGGCGGCGCCCTCGGCCAACCGCTCCGGCCGCGTCAGCCCGGTCACTGCCCTTCATGTCGCATGCGACCTTGGGACAAACGTCGATCTTATTCTCGACGGCGGCCGTTGCCCGGTTGGTGTTGAATCGACAATCGTCTCATTTGTGGAAGCGCCGCG
>JAFMSB010000161.1 GCA_017353815.1 Methylocapsa sp.
AATTACACCAAGGGCCAGGCGGTCTATGTCGCGGATGCAAGCCGCGCCGTCGGGGTCGTGCAAACGCTTTTGTCGGCGCAATCGCGCGTGTCCGTAATGGAGTCAGTGCGCGCCGAATATGCGAAGGTTGCGGAAGCGCATAAACGCTCGGAGGCGGACAAGCAGCGCCTCCCTTTGGCAAAGGCACGCGCCAATGCTTTCAAGCCGGACTGGGCAAGCTATGAGCCGCCGCGGCCGAAATTCTGCGGCACAAGAGTGTTTCGCTCATACGAGACCGCCGAGCTCATCCCCTATGTCGATTGGACACCGTTTTTTCAGACCTGGGAGCTTCGCGGGCGTTACCCTGCTATCTTGGATGACCCCGAAAGAGGAACAGCCGCGCGGCAATTGTTCGAGGACGCGCAGCAAATGCTTGCCCGCGCCGTTGCCGAGCATTGGTTCGATCCCAAGGCCGTCATCGGCTTTTGGCCGGCGAACAGCGCCGCCGACGATATTAAGCTTTACACCGGAGAATCGCGCTCGTCGGAGCTTGCGGCATTTTTTACCTTGCGCCAGCAGCTGTTGCGGCGCGATGGGCGCCCCAATCTCGCGCTCGCCGATTTCATCGCGCCAAAAGAAACCGGCAAGGTGGATTATCTCGGCGCCTTCGTTGTTACCGCCGGCGCGCAAGAAGACAAGGTCGCAGGCCGTTTTGCCAAAGCCAATGACGACTACGGCTCGATCATGGTGAAGGCGCTCGCCGACCGCATTGCCGAGGCCTTTGCCGAGCGCATGCACGAGAGAGTGAGGCGGGAGTTTTGGGCCTATGCGCCGGAGGAATGCTTAACCAATGAGGAGCGCATCGCCGAGGCCTATCGAGGCATTCGTCCAGCGCCCGGCTATCCGGCGCAGCCGGATCACACGGAAAAGGCGGCCCTTTTCCGTTTGCTCGAAGCGGAGAAGCGGATCGGCGTAACGCTCACCGAGAGTTACGCCATGTGGCCCGGCGCATCTGTCTCGGGTCTCTATTTCGCTCATCCCGAAGCGCATTATTTTGGCGTCGCGAAGGTCGAACGCGATCAGGTTGAAGATTACGCGCGCCGCAAGGGGATGAGCATTGCGGAGGCCGAGCGCTGGCTCTCGCCGGTTTTGAATTACGATCCCGCCTCGTTCGGCGAGGCCGCGGCGGCGGAGTAGCAGCCATCAGCTCCGCCGTACCGTCACCACGTCGGAGGCGGTCAAAGGATAAGCCTCATAGCAAGGGCCGTCCTTTCGTATGGCGGCGACGCTCAGTGAGTGCCGACCTCGGTCAATTCCGCCCGCGGGATGAAATTGTTGCCTGCACTTACGGCGGTGCCCCCTGCTAAGCCGACCCCGTCGGGAATAAATGAAAGGTAAAGCCGGATGGTCGCTCCGTCCTCGGAGTCTATCGGAGCCGAGTTATTGGCGACTGTGCTGTCGACAATCGAGACAACGGCAACCCCTTGCGCGGCCCTGATGGATCCGGATCCAGTGCCGCATTTTGCCGAACCACCACCATTATGGATGACAGTGACATGATCGAGTGTGCCAGGCGCGCCAACAAGATCGAGACCGATCGCATTGTTGTCCGATACAACCACGTCCTTGATGAGAAAGACCGACTTCACTAGATTGCTGGCTCCTCCCAAAATGTCTATTCCGTCGCAAAAATTCCGGACGGCGGAATGGGCGACGGTTAACGACCCGAACGACCCTGCCCCAGTTGGGCTGAAGGAAATGCCCGCCTGCCCCCTTTTCTCCCCATCGATCGCCAAACGGCTAATATTTATAGTGTCTTTTGGCCCGGCGTTGATGGTTACGCCGTTCCCGCCGCTTGGGATGTCGGCGATGGTTGCGCCATCGACGCCCTCGATGCTGATCGATTTGGAAATGGTCACGGGGCCGTAATTCGCCGGATCGAGCGCGGTGACTTCGCCGCCGGGCGCGGTTTGAGCAACTGCGAATTGGAACGTCCGGCATGCCGTCGCGGGCGTGGCGCATGCGCCTGTGTCAGCACCCTTTCCTGAAACATAAGTGACGGCTGAAAGTGCCCATACCGGAGCAGCGCAAACGGAAGAGAGAAGAACCGCGCTGACGGCGAGCGGAAAAGCGATTTTGGCCATCTATTGAGCTCCTTGCTCGGAGGCGCGAGATAGCGCCCGGAGCCGGAGCTTAATGCGGGAATTTGCTGCCCGCGTCCCCTAAATTGGGGATTTCGGCAGCGATCGGCAGTTCTAATTTAACGAAAGGCTGATGGACGCCGTGGCAGGTCAAGACCGCACGCCGCAACGCACGCGGCGGCGATCCCGGCAGAGCTAAGCCGGAGTTGGCTAATCGAGCGCCGCGCTCCAGGACGGATCTGACGCCCAGTCCGGCGTCGGCACAGGAAATTCGGCGCGGCCAAAAATATCCGTCATATAAATTTTGGGGCCCTCCTGCCCGCCCGGATCGCGGAAAAACATGAGATAAAGGCCGTTGGGCGCCCATGTCGGCCCTTCATTATGGAAGCCCTCGGTCAAAATCCTCTCGCCGGTTCCGTCCGGGCGCATGATGCCGATCGCGAAGGTTCCGCTCTTCTGCCTGGTAAAGGCAATATAATCCCCTTTGGGCGACCAGACCGGTGTCGCATAGCGGCCTTCGCCGAAAGAAATGCGCCTCGGCCCTCCGCCGGTCGCCGACATGACATAGAGCTGTTGGCTGCCGCCGCGGTCCGACTCAAACACGATTTCGCTCCCATCGGGCGAATAGGAAGGCGAGGTATCGATGGCATTCGAATCGGAAAGCCGGGTCGTCGTGCGCGAGCGCAGATCCAGGCTGTAGAGATTGGAGGCGATGCCCTGCGCGAGCGACATCACCACCTTTTGGCCATCGGGCGAAAAGCGCGGCGAGAACGTCATGCCCGGAAAATTGCCGACGACCTCGCGCTGGCCCGTCTCGATATTCAAGAGCAGCACCTTTGGGTCGGATGCGCCGAAGGACATATAAGTGACGTCCTGCGAGGACGGCGAAAAACGCGGCGTCACCACGAGATCGTCGCCGCGCGTCATGTAGCGCATATTGGCGCCATCCTGATCCATGATGGCAAGCCGCTTGCGGCGGCGCTCGGGCGGCCCGGTCTCGTCGACAAAGGCAACCCTTGTGTCGAAACAACCTTTCTCCCCGGTTATGCGGGAAAAAATCGCATCCGAGATAATATGCGCGACGCGGCGGGCATTGTTCGGATCGGTGACATACTGGCTGCCGGTGACTTGTGTTCCGGCCGCCACGTCCCAAAGCCGGAACTCGGCCTGCAGCCGCCCGTCGGCCGCATGGCTCACGCGGCCGGTGACCACAAACTGCGCATTGATCATCCGCCAAGCATCCATCTGCGGCACCTGATCGGGGTTGGCCACCGTCTCGGCGAACGACTGCGGATCGATTGGCGAAAGAAAGACAGAACGTTTGAAATTATTGGTGATGATGGAGGTCAACTGGCTGGCCGCCGCCTGATCTCCGGCAAATGCGGTTATCGCGATCTGGACCGGCTTGAATTCGCCGCCACGCACGTCGAGATAGCGGTCCTGCGCGGCAAAGGCGGAAGGGGCAAGCCCGAAGCTCCAAGACAGGGCCATGGCCATGAACAGGAAAAGAGCAAATTTTTGCACGAAGGCGGGAGGCGCGGCGGATCTCAAAATCACGACATTTCCTCGGGGTCGAAACGGACGATCCGGCCCTTCCATTGCTCGTAATAAGGCTGATATTGCGCAGGTATGCGAAGCGGGTCGCAACGCCTCACGGCCCGCATCGCGCTCTCGGCAAGCGCCTGCAGATTGGGATCGGAGGGTGGATTAAGCAGCTCGGGCGGCCCGATCAAACCGCCATCCGGGCTATAATGCACGTGGATCTCGGGGATGTATTTCTGTTGCCCGCCGAGCCCCGAAAAATTCCAGCATCGCTTGTACTGCTCCTGCAAAAGCCCATCGAGCTGATCCCACAGAGATGGCGACATTTTGGCGCCCGTTGCAAGCGGGGCGCCAAGCGAAGCTTGCTGGCTCAGCTCCTGAGCGCGCGCCTGCTTCCTCTGCGGCTTTTCCTTGTTGAGGTAGTTCGCGATATCGCCGAGGTCGAATTTGTGCTGCGGCTCGGCGGCCTCCTCTCCCGATTTCGGCTTTGCCGCAGCCTTGGGTTTTTCCTTCCGCTTCACTTCGTCAAGCAGCCTGGCGACGCTATCCGGCCTGAACTTTGGCTGAGGCTTTTTTGCCTCTGCTGCCGGTTTCGGCGGCGCTGGCGCGGCCGCTTCCGCTGCATTTTCATCGGGTCGCGGAGCGGGCGGCGGCCGCGCTGCCCCTGCGGCAGGCTCGGGCTTAGGGGCTTCCTTCGCTTGAACCGCACGCGGCGCCGGCTTTGGCTCCGGCTCGGGTTCGGCTTCGCCCGGCTCCTTCTGACGTTTGAGCGCCGACGGCGGAGCGAGGATGTCTCTCCCCGCGTCGGCAGGCGAGGGCTTTGCGGTCCGCTCCTCGGACTGTGCGATCTTCTCCGCCCGCGGCCGGGACTTTACTTCGGCCGCGGTTTTCTCGCCTTTCGTAATTTGGCTGAACTGCTCGCTGGTTACGATTGAGACGGGAATGCTTTCCTGTCCCTCTGTGAGTTGCGGCTCGCCGGCAAAAGAAATCAGCGCCAGCGCGAGAAGGCCGATATGCGCGCCGCCCGAGATCGCGAGCCCAGGATTTTCGGGCAGAGACATCGTTTAGTTCTTGTTGGGATCGGTGACCAATGCGACCTTTTTGTAGCCCGCTGAGGTTATGATGGACATGACTTCCGCGACACGCCCGTAATTGACCTGATTGGCTCCGCGCACATAGATCCGGTCGTCTTCAGAGCCGGTTGCGAGTTCCTTGAGCTTGTCGGCGAGGAGGTTGACTTCGACCGGCTGGTCCATAACAAAAACCAACCCCTTGTCATCCACAGCGACCGAAATCGGCTTCTTTTCGATATTGAGCGCCGCAGCCTTCGTTTTTGGTAGATCGATCGCGACGCCTGTCGCAAGCAGCGGGGCCGCCACCATGAAAATGATCAGCAAAACCAACATGACGTCGATA
>JAFMSB010000162.1 GCA_017353815.1 Methylocapsa sp.
TTTAGCCCGCCGCAACACCCCGCGCGGTTTTTATAAGCCAGCGGGGTTAAGGCGGCGAAGGCCTCGCGCGTCGTGCAAATCCCGGCGGAACATTTAAAAAGACAAACACGGCAACCACGATCAGCACGGCGAGAATGAGCAGGATGAGCACGGTCGAAGTTTCGAGCCAGGCGATGGCCGGGATGGCGAGGCCCATCACCAGGCCGACGACGCAAATACGCCAAGCATCGGCGTGAATGCCGGCCGTGAATGTGGCGAGCGCCAAAATTGCGAGGACCGTGAGGGCATCGGCATCGGCATTCATTATCCGGTTTACGCTTGTCGTGAAGACGACATACATCGCAAGCATTGCCGCAGCCCAATGGAGCACTTGCGTCCTTATCAGGTGCCAACGGGCCTCGCGCCTGCTCCTGCTCCGCCATTGCACGGCCACACAGATGATGCCGAAAACAGGGGCAAGCGTCATCCAATAGGAACTCATGGCCGTCGGGTCGACGCTTGTGCGCGCGACGCCGGCAAGCGCGAGGCCGAGCATCAGCATATAGGGCCAATCCTTCAGCACGAACGAACGGAACCGGGTGCGAAGGGTGGGCGGGGTATAGGTGGTGACGATTTCATGGTTGATCATGGTGGAACCTCGAAGATAACAGCCGTCCGCTCCGCATGAGAGATCGCCCGCGGGCCGGGCATTTATTTATCTAGTGAGTTTCGGACGGCGAATAAACCGTTCCTTGTGATTAACTTCGTCGCAGGCCAAGTCCAAGCACGACCGGCAGCCAGGATCAGGCGGCCTTTTTGGCGGCGATCCTGACGAGGCTCTGCAAAATTCTCCGGGTTTCTTCGAGCCTCTCGGCCTTAGTCTCAAAATCGCGGACAAACACGAGCTTCATATCCGGGCGGACCCTCGCTTGGCTGCTTTGGCTGGCGATGTAGCGGACCAAACCTTGGGGATTCGCGAAGGAATTGCCGCGAAATGCGATCATGATCCCCCGCGGGCCGGCTTCGATCTTTTCGACCTGCGCCGCGCGGCAAAGGACCTTGATTTCAACAAGCTTCAGCAGTTCCGCGGCCTCTGCGGGCAGCGGTCCAAACCGGTCGATCAATTCCGCGGCGAAACTCTCGATCTCTGAATCGGACCGGAGCGCGGCGAGGCGGCGGTAGAGGCTCAAGCGAAGATGTACATCCGGCACATAGTCTTCCGGAATCGTGACTGGCGTGCCAAGAGTAATCGACGGCGACCAGGCTTCTTCGGCTGGCTCCGCAATTCCCGCCTGCAAGGCTTCGACCGCTTCGCGCAGCATTTCCTGATAAAGCTCGTAGCCGACCTCTTTGATATGCCCCGACTGCTCCTCGCCAAGCAGATTTCCCGCGCCGCGGATATCCAGATCGTGACTGGCAAGTTCGAATCCGGCTCCAAGCGTATCAAGGGATTGCAAAACCTTGAGACGCCGCTCGGCTTGTGGCGTCAGAGTGCGTTTCGGGGGCACGGTAAAGAGAGCATAGGCGCGAACCTTGGAGCGGCCGACACGCCCGCGCAGCTGGTAGAGCTGGGCAAGGCCAAACATATCCGCGCAATGCACGACGAGCGTGTTCGCGGCCGGAATATCGAGGCCCGATTCGACGATGGCCGTTGAAAGCAAGACATTGTACTGGCCATCGTAAAACGCAGACATCCGCGCTTCCAATTCCGGTGCCGGAAGCTGGCCATGCGCGACGATAAACTTTACCTCCGGGACATTGGTGCGCAAATAAGCTCCCGCCTCGTCTAGATCTTCGATTCGCGGGCAGACATAAAAAGACTGGCCGCCCCTGTAGCGCTCGCGCAGCAAGGCCTCGCGCACGAGCAAATCGTCGAATGGCGAAATGGTCGTGCGCACAGCCAGCCGGTCGACGGGAGGCGTCGCGATGAGCGAGAGTTCCCGGACGCCGGTCAAGGCGAGCTGAAGGGTGCGCGGTATGGGGGTCGCGGAAAGGGTCAGCACGTGGATTTCGGCGCGCAGCTCCTTGAGCCGCTCCTTGTGCTTGACGCCAAAATGCTGCTCTTCGTCGACGATGACAAGCCCGAGATCTTTGAAGCGGACATCCTTGCCGAGCAGGGCATGGGTCCCGATGAGGATATCGATCTCGCCCGACGCTGCGCCAAGCTTTGCGGATTTGATCCCCGAGGCTCCTGCCATGCGAGACATTTGCGCAATTTTGACCGGCACATGCGTAAAGCGCGGCAGGAAACTCTTATAGTGCTGGCGCGCGAGCAATGTGGTTGGCACGATGACCGCAACCTGTTTGCCGGAAATCGCCGCGGCAAATGCGGCGCGCAGCGCAACCTCGGTTTTGCCGAATCCGACATCTCCGCAAATAAGCCGGTCCATGGGGCGGCCGGATGCCATATCATCGAGAACGGCATCGATCGCTGCCTGCTGGTCCGCAGTCTCTTCAAATGGGAAGCCCGCGCAAAACTCGGCATAAAGGCCCTCTGGCGGAACAAGTTTCGGTGCCGCTCTTGTTTGCCGCGCCGCGGCAATGCGGATGAGATCCGCCGCCATTTCGAGAATGCGCTTGCGCAGCCGCGCTTTGCGCTTCTGCCAGGCGACACCGCCGAGGCGGTCGAGCTCGACGCCTGCTTCTTCCGATCCGTAGCGCGATAAAAGCTCCAGATTCTCAACCGGCAGAAAGAGTTTCGCGCCTTCGGCGTAGTGCAATTCGAGGCAGTCATGCGGCGCCCCGGCTGCCTCAATCGTCTTAAGTCCGGCAAAGCGCCCGATGCCATGATCGACATGGATAATGATGTCGCCAGGGGTGAGCGCGCCTGCTTCGGCGAGGAAATTCTCGGCCCGGCGTGACTTGCGGCGCCCGCCCAAGAGCCGGTCGCCAAGTATGTCCTGCTCGCCGATGACCGCAAGTCCCGGCGCCTCAAAGCCCTGCTCGATGCCGATCACGGCAAGGGCGAGGGCCGATTGCGGCAAGGCAAGGGCCTGCGCATAGGAAGAGACGGGCGCGAGCGCGTCAAAACCGTGATCGCCAAGGACATGCGCGAGCCGCTCGCGCGAGCCATCCGACCATGCGGCAAGGATCACCCGTTTGCCGGTTCCTTGCAGCGCTCGCACATGATCCGCGGAAGCGGTGAAGACATTGGCGCCTGGGTCCGCGCGTTCTGCGGCGAAGTTGCGCCCGGGCCGTGAGCCGCAATCGAACGGCCTCCCGCTGTCCCCTTGCGGCTCGGCAAAAGGAGCTAAGCAGATGGCGGATCGCGCGGCAATCTGTGCGCTCCATTCGGAAGACAAAAGATAAAGAGCGTCCGGCGGCAGCGGCTTTATCGGGCAGTTTGCCGGATCGGCTTCGAGCGCCTGCTTGCGGGCGCCATAATAATCGTCGATCTGCGCAAAGCGTTCGTTTGCCGCCGGTTGAGCGAGATGATCAAGAACCAAGGGCACGCCCGGGCAATAGGAAAAGAGCGTGTCGAGTTTCTCGTAAAATAGCGGCAGCCAATGTTCAAAGCCCTGGTGGCGGCGCCCCTCGCTCACCGCCTCATAAAGGGCATCGCCGCGTGTCTGCGCGCCAAATTCGGTGACATATCCGAGCCGGAAGCGCCGGATCCTATCGCTGTTGAGCTGCACCTCGCTCATGGGCACGAGATCGAGCGAGCGCAATTGGCTTATTGTGCGCTGCGAATCGGGGTCAAATGCGCGGATCGACTCGAGCGTATCGCCGAAAAAATCGAGGCGGATGGGCTGCGGGGCTCCCGGCGGGAAAAGATCGACGATGCCGCCGCGCACCGCATATTCGCCGGCGTCGCGCACGCTCGAAGCCCGCCCAAAGCCGTTGACTTCGAGCCAGCTGACGAGCGCGTCGCGATCGACCACATTGCCGGGCGCGGCGGAAAAGGTGTCGCTGGCGATCAAGTCTCGCGGCGGCACCCTTTGAACGAGCGCATTCACGGTTGTTGTAATGATGCGGGGGCGCTCAATCGCGGGGCAGGAGCGGGCAAGGCGCGAGAGGGCCACAATGCGCCGCGCGGCGATCGCCGGATCGGGCGAGATGCGGTCATAGGGCTGGCAATCCCAGGCGGGAAAATCGAGAATTTCGAGATCGGGCGCGGCGAAAGCCAGCGTCTCGCGGAAAGCGCGCGCGCGCTGGCCATCGCGCGCGGCATGGATCAGCGCGGCGCTCTGGTTCGCGGCTTCCGTTGCGAGCGCGCGGGCAAGGTCCGCGACACAGAAAGCGTCGAACCCGTCCGCCACAGAGGCGAGGGTGACCGGCCCGCCTCCTTTGATCGCGGCAATCAATTGTTTGAAGTCAATCACGATTGGTGCTCGATGCTTTCGGCGCCGCGCCCGGGCCGGAAAATGCGAATTATACGAACCGCCCAATTTACTGATACGAACAGGGAATGCGGCCGACCATTTGGCAGAAACTTAGAATCATTCAAAAAATGTTTCACGTGAAACATTTTTGTCCGATTCCGGTTCAAAACTTTACAACCCAAAAACAAGACTTCGCCCGTGCCGAAGTAAGACCGGCGAATATTTCTGACCGGTTGAAAGCTTGGGCGGAGGCTCGCGTCCTCGCTTCAACTCTGTTCCGCGAACGCGGGTCAGGACTAACGGTGGTTCGCATTAGGTGTCAAATGGGGCCGCGAGCCCGTGGAAAGCAAGGATTTTACGGAAAAGGGGCGTATGGTGCATGGCTGGAGGCACGGCCTCACCCGTGATCCAGCCGAAAAGGTCCGGATCGGCGGCCTCGAGCAGCCGCTCGAAGTCGCAAAGATCTCCTTTACTTAAGTTTTTGATTTCCGCATTGGCGAAGCGGCCGAGGATGAGATCCATCTCGCGCGTGCCGCGATGCCAGGAGCGGAAGAGAATGCGGCGGCAGCGGGCGGCGTGGTCGAAGGCATTCGCCTGCTCATAAGACATGGTCTAAATTCCCGGAAAGGCTCGAAGGCTGCGGGAATATCGCCGCCGCAAAACTGCGGCGCTCCCGCCGCCGCACCATGCCAAACCACGACGATCCAACAAGAGGCAGCTGCTCGAATATCGATGCGCCCCTCTCTTCTCAACCCGCTTTTCGCCGCGGCCGG
>JAFMSB010000163.1 GCA_017353815.1 Methylocapsa sp.
AACGGCTGCTCGCGGTGTGCGATGAGATTGCGCAGGAAGAGGAGTGCGCTTGCGAGGAGCAAGAGCCCGCCAACAAGAGACACTACAACCCACGGCCCCCAACCGGCGATAATCGGATTGGAATAGTCGAACTGAGCGACCCGGCGCCATTGGCCATGCAAGCCGAGCCAGTGCCAGGGTAGCGACATCACCATCATCCCGGCAAACCAAAGCCACAATTGCAGTCTTTGGGCATTCACGGGGCTCGCGGAGTGGCCGGTGAGCTTGGGCCAAATCTCGTAAGCGATCGCAAAATACATGATCACGACGGCGCCGCCGAATATGAGGTGGAAATGCGCCGTGACCCAAGACGTGTTGTGGACGAGGGCATTGAGGCCATAGGCCATGTTCACGAGCCCGCCGCCGCCGCCAAAAAACAGCATGACAAACGAAAGCCCGGTCGCAAGTACCATCGGGCGCTCCCAAGGCAAAGCGGGAATCCAGCCGAAAAGGCCGCGCCCGCTGCGCAGACGCCCAATGATTTCGCTCGCCTTGGGCGGAAGCGGGAACCGGAGCGGCCAGTTAATTGCCACCCGCAGTTGCACTGCGCCGCACCGGCGGCCGCGCCTTGGCGCGCGGGCCTAGCTACGGCAGGGGATTTCTTTGAAATGGCAGGGAGACCGCGCAAGGCGTCAAATCGGCGCGGGGGCCTCGGCGCGCGGCGCGGGAAGGCTCTCTGTTCTCGTCAAACGCGCTTTGACGGCGGCCTGAATCTTTTCGAAGGCGCGGACTTCGATTTGACGCACACGCTCGCGGGAAATGCCGAACTCCTCCGAGAGAGCTTCGAGCGTTACCGGATCATCCGCGAGGCGGCGCGCCTCGAAAATGCGCCGCTCGCGCGAATTAAGCACGCCTAGCGCCTCCTTAAGCGCGTCAAGCCGGTTGCCTGCCTCTTCCTGTTCCACGAGGCTGCTTTCTTGGCTTGCGGCATCGTCGACAAGCCAATCTTGCCATTCGCCCTCGCTCTGCTCGCGCAAGGGTGCGTTGAGCGACGAATCTCCGCCCATGCGGCGGTTCATATCCACCACATCTTGCTCGTTCACGCCGAGCTTGCGGGCGATTGTGCGAACTTGATCTGGCCGCAGGTCCCCCTCATCGAGCGCCGAAATCTGGCTCTTGGCCCGCCGCAGATTGAAGAATAGCTTCTTTTGATTCGCCGTCGTGCCCATTTTCACGAGCGACCAGGAGCGCAAGATATACTCCTGAATGGCGGCGCGAATCCACCACATGGCATAGGTCGCCAAGCGGAAGCCCTTGTCCGGCTCGAACCTCTTGACCGCCTGCATCAGTCCGACATTGCCTTCCGACACGACCTCGCTGATCGGCAAACCATAGCCGCGGTATCCCATCGCGATCTTTGCCACGAGCCTAAGATGCGATGTCACAAGTCTATGCGCCGCCTCGGGATCCTGATGCTCGCGCCAGCGCTTGGCGAGCATATATTCCTCCTGCGGCTCCAGCATCGGGAAGCGCCGGATCTGATTGAGATAACGGGCAAGTCCAACTTCACCCGAAATCATGGGCAATGCGGCAGTCATCCTACCCTCTTCCTGAGGCCGTCACCAGAAGGCCTCGCTCCGCAACACCACAAGCCTCACGTGCCAACATAGTCTGGTAAGATAGAATAATTGAATCCCGGCCGAAAGGTGGCTGCATAAGCTATTCGAATTAAAGATTGGCAATATTACTCTTAATCAGAGGCTGGGCCTGTACGATTGACTGAAGCTTTCCCCTTCCTCTACCGCTGGAGTTGGCCATTTTAGCCAATGCATCTAGGCGGAAATACCTCCCGAGGTCAAAAAAGCGTGAGCCCGCCCCGCCTTTCCATCCTGAGCGGGGTTTCTTGTGCCGGGCTTTGTTGCCCGGCGCAGTTAAACGCTCCCCGGCGGCCCGGTGTTCCCCCCGGCTAGGGCGCTATGCAATTTTTGCAGCTCCGGCGGCAGTTTGCTGGTGAAGCGAAGCTTTTCTTCCGTCACCGGATGCACAAATCCGAGCGTTGCCGCGTGCAGGGCTTGACGCCCCAAGCAAGCGAGACAAGCCCGAGCAGCATATGGCAGACGTGCCATTTTGGATTTGAAGCCAGCACCATAGTCCGGGTCGCCCAAAAGAGGATGGCCCACATGCGCCAAATGCACACGGATTTGATGCGTGCGGCCCGTGCAGAGCTTGCATGACAAGAGGCTTGCCTCGCCGGCAAAGCTTTCGAGAAGGCGCCAGCAGGTCATGGCGCTCCGTCCGCGGCCCGGCAGGGCAGCCGCCACCTTTTGCCGGTTTACGGGATCGCGGCCAAGCGGCGTATCCACAGTGCCGGACGGCAGCCGCGGCACGCCCCAAGCGAAGGCAAGATATTCGCGCTCAAGGGTCAGGATTCTGCCGTGATTGGCGAAAAGCCTGGCTAAGCCTTGGTGAGCCGCGTCGGTCTTGGCGGCCACCATGAGCCCAGAGGTGCCTTTGTCGAGCCTATGAACGATGCCGGGCCTGCGCACCCCGCCTATGCCCGAGAGGCTCGCGCCGCAGTGATGGATCAGCGCATTGACGAGCGTGCCGGAGTCATGGCCTGGCGATGGATGCACCACAAGCCCGGCGGGTTTGTCGATGACGATGAGATATTCATCCTCAAAGACGATGTTGAGCGGGATCTTTTCGCCGGACGGCACGGGATCGGCGGGGGGAGGGACACGCAGGGTCGCTATTTGGCCGCTGCGAAGAAGAGCGCTCGGGTCTCTTGTGGCGGTGCCATCGATCGACGCAAAACCTGCCGCGATCAACGCCTTCACGCGCGTGCGCGATAGATTTGCGCTCGCGGCGCAAAGAGCGAGAAAGCGATCGAGCCTTTGTCCCGCATGCTCCGGACCGGCGCGGGCGGCAATGCCGCAGGAATCCAGGCCGCCGCAAAAAACTCTCTGTTGAGATTCAGCCGACACGATCTTAGTCATCAGTCCGTGGTGCTTCACCATCCCCGGCGCTGCTTGCTCGCCCGCTGCACCGCGCTATCAGAGGGCTATTAGCATGCGCCGAGCAAAATATTTAATTGGACAGGCCCGGGAGGATCACCGCATGCTTGGCGACAAAGGCTTTGCTGCGTGCGATGCGCGCATCGCAGCTTCCAGCGTGACTCAAGCCGGAATCGGCACAAAAATGCCCGATTTTTGTACCCGCGCAGGGATGCAATTTACCGCCGGAACCATGCATTCCTTGGCATGGTGCCGGACGGGCACCAGCGGGTTGCACTCGGGGTAATATCCGCCGATGCAGCCTTCCGGAATGGCGTAGGCATGAACGATAAATCCGCCGGTCTCGCGGCGCACGCTATCGTCTGCGGCTGCCGCCAAGCTCACCTGATCGCTTTCCTTGAGGCCGAACCGGTCGATGTCGCTCGGATCCATAAAGACGGCCATTCGCGTGCCGGAGACGCCACGAAGGCGGTCGCGATAGGAATAGATTGAGGTATTGAACTGACCCTGGCTGCGAAAAGTGGTCAGCCGAGGCACATCATGGCGTGCGCGGTCATTTTCGAGTGGCCCCGCCAAGGATGCCCGCGCGGTAAAATTGGCCTCTGCGGTTGCGGTCCGCCATTGCCTCTGTCTCGCTTTAAGCGGCCGGTAAAAACCGCCGGGCTCAAACATGCGTTCGTTGAAGCCGCGAAAGTCTTCCTGATAGGTGCACGCAATCGCCTCGCGGCGAAGCCGGCACGCTGCATTGGTATTCTCAAGGCCATGGTTGGAGGGGGCCGATCAAGCCATGGCCTAGAGCGTCCGCGGCCGTCGCGAGGTTCCTCGCCTCTGGGCCCCAGCCGGACAAGGGCGCAAACCGGCAAGAAAGAGCCGCTTTGCGGCGCCATTAACCTTCCATAAGCGCTCCGGAAAAGGGAGATGGCCAACGCGTTTGCAAAGCCCGTTGCCGGAACGCGCCGCGGGTGTAAGATTGCGAAGTTGGGGCGGGATTTTTGCCGGGGCACACTCTCCTTGCGATTGCGAGCCGGAGGCGAAGCTTGGCGTATCCAGCTTTGCGCAACTTTCTCAGAGCTATGCTTCGGCAATGAAGCGGATTTCTAACTCCCGCGCGAGAATGCGGCTGCGGCATAAGGTGCCCGCCCCTCGGCGCTCCAACTCCGGCCTAGGCTTGCCGGGGCTGGAATGGGCCTTGTGTTTCGGCTATAACTTGGCGGTGGACGGCAGGCCCTGCCCCCGGCTTCGCGTCAACGAAGCGCTACGGCCGCCGGACTCGCACAATGATCCAAGGGAAATGCCCGTTTGCCGCCAATGAAAACGGCAAGCTCAGACCGGATTCTGGTCGTTGACGACGACGCTCCGATTCGCGCGCTGCTGCGCGATCTGCTCGAAGGGGAAGGCTACGCCGTCCGCGAGGCAGCAACCGGCCAGCAGATGCTTTCACTGCTCGAAAAGGAGCCAATCAGCCTGATAACACTCGACCTCAATCTTGCGGGCGAAGAGGGATTGGCGCTGGTACGCCAGGTGCGCGCTAAGCGCGACGTACCGATCATCATGATCACCGCCAAGGCCGGCGATATCGACAAGATCGTGGGTCTCGAACTTGGCGCCGACGACTACATTACCAAGCCTTTTAACCTGCGCGAGGTTCTAGCCCGGATCCGCTCGGTGCTGCGGCGTTCCGGGACGCCGCGGTTAAGGGCAGGGGATAGCGAGGGCGAGCAAGAAAGATTTGAGTTTGCGGGCTTTATCCTGAACACGGCAGCGCGCGAGCTCCTCACTGCGGCGGGAGATAGGACGGAGCTGACAGGCGCCGAGTTCAATCTGCTCAAGCTCTTTGTCAGCCGTCCGGCGCGGGTGCTCACGCGCGATGCCATCATGGATGTCCTAAAAGGTCAGGATTGGACGCCGCTTGACCGGTCGATCGACGCCTTGGTCGGGCGTTTGCGCAAAAAGATCGAACGAGACCCCCAGCATCCCTCACTTATCAAAACCGTGCGGGGCGCGGGTTACGTTTTTACGGCAGATGTCGCGCGCCGGTGATCTTGAGCCTCAAACGGCCTCATTGCAGAG
>JAFMSB010000433.1 GCA_017353815.1 Methylocapsa sp.
CAGAGTGTGGAAAGGCGGGCCTCAATCTCCGCGAGAGTGGCGCTGCCATAAATTTCAGGTTCCCGCGTGCCGAGGAGATTGAGATTCGGCCCATTCAGGACGTGAACGGATTTCATGGCGGTTCCAGTCGAAAGAGGCGTCTGTTGCGTTGCACAGAAGGAACGAAAACGCAAGAGAGGCCCGCACGTCTTACGACGCCCGACAAACGCCGCTTCAATACTCGAAATTCTTTGATTGTTGTTGAAATTTGCTGGCTAAGCTAATTTTGTTCTAAAGTTGTCACCGCCTTGACGCGGACTGGATTGGTGCCTACCTCTGACGCCGGAGACCAAGGGGAGCCCCGGCAGGGGGCTGAGAGGCTGGCCTCGCCTAAATGGGCGGCCCGGCGACCCTTTGAACCTGACCCAGTTCGCCCTGGCGTAGGGATGGCCGCGTGAAATTCTCTATAAGTATCATCGTCAATTTGGCCGCGCCATCTGTCTTGCCGCCCGGCAGAAGGGTATAAGGCCATGCGCGTTCGGGTTATCGGCGCGGGTATTGCAGGCTTAACCATTGCCTTTGAGTTTGCCTGCGCGGGTTGCGATGTCGAATTGGCCGAAAGCCAAGAAGGACCGGGCCTTGGCTGCTCCCGCTTCGCAGGGGGAATGCTGGCGCCTTGGTGTGAGGCCGAAAACGCGGAACGACCGATTTTTGACCTTGGGTGCGAATCGCTCAAGTTTTGGACAGAGTCGGTTCCTGTTGCGGTAAAGCGGGGGACGCTGGTCGTGGCAGGCGCGCGCGAAAAGCCCGAGCTCGCCCGGTTTGCCCGCCGGGCGAGCGGCTTCCAGCGCATCGATGCAAAGCAAATCGCGGCGCTTGAACCGGATCTCGCCGGCCAATTCGATGAAGCCTTGTTCTTTCCACAGGAAGCCCATCTTGATCCTCGCGCTGCCATGGCGGTGCTGGCCGCACAGCTGCTGTGCAATTCCAATGTCTCGTTGCACTATGGGGAAGATGGCTTGCAACAAGGGCGAGCGAGCTGGACCATCGACTGCCGCGGGATCGCCGCACGCGATAGGCTACCGGATTTGCGCGGTGTGCGAGGCGAAATGCTGGTCCTCTCGACAAGAGAGATCGCCCTGGAGCGGCCGGTGCGCCTACTGCATCCGCGCTATCCCGTCTACATCGTGCCTCGCGGTCAAGGGCAGTTCATGATCGGCGCTTCAACGATCGAAAACGAGAGTGCGGGGCGGATTACGGCGCGGTCCCTGATGGAGCTTTTGGGCGCAGCCTATAGCTTGCATCCCGCCTTCGCCGAGGCCGAACTAATAGAGACCGGGGCCGGCGTGCGCCCGGCATTTCCCGACAATTTGCCGCGACTCCGCTGCGAAGGGCGAAGGCTCTACGTCAATGGACTCTACCGGCATGGATTTTTGCTCGCGCCAGCGCTTGCTCGAAGAACAAGGCAGATAGTGCTCGAAGGCGCTTTTTTCCCGGAGGTCATGGATGCGCATCCAGGTGAACGGCGAAGTGCGTGACGTTGCGGCGGCAACGCTCGCCGCTTTGCTTTGTGAGCTCGGCTACGATGACGGGGCC
>JAFMSB010000164.1 GCA_017353815.1 Methylocapsa sp.
GCTTTGGGATCACGCCACCTCCCGCGTTACGGGCTTTGAAATCCTCCCTCCGGCGCGGCTAGGGCGTCCGCGCATCGATGTTGCGGTGCGGATTTCCGGCCTCTTCCGCGATGTGTTTCCCGCTCAGATCGCCTTTTACGATCAGGCCGTGAGGGCAGTGAGCGAGGCCGATGAAGGAGACGACGTGAATCCGCTCGCGGCAGCACGGAGGCAGTCGTCGCAATATCCGTTGCGCGTTTTCGGCGCTGCGCCTGGCACCTACGGTATCGGCCTCTCAAAGAGAATAGATCAAGATAGCATGGTCTCACGCAATGAGCTCGGTGCCTCTTACCTCGCGGCAGCTTCGCATGCCTATGGCGGCTGCCAAGCGCAGGGAGTCGAATCAAATGAATTTGCCGGCTGCGTTGCCGATGCCGATGCCTTCATCCATGTCCACGATCAAGACGAGCAGGATGTCCTCGATTCGAGCGAAACCGTGGAACATGAAGGCGGCTTTGCAGCTGCGGCTCGAATGCTCGGCAATGATGCCATTGCCTACCATATCGATACGGCGCACCCTGGCGCGATTAAAGCGCGCACATTGGCAGAAGAAGCAGCGAGGGTCGTCCGCGCGCGGGCGGCAAACCCGCAATGGGTCCAAGGCCAGATGCGCCACGGCCATCGCGGCGCCGCCGAGATTGCTCAGACAATCGACAATGCTTACGCTCTCGCGGTGCTCAGCGGCGCAGTCTCGAGCCATCATTTTGAGCTGCTCTTCGAAGCAACCCTCGGCACGCCCGAAGTGGGCGATTTTCTGATCGCGGCCAATCCGAAAGCCGCGCAAGCGATTGCCAAGCGCTTCGAGAATGCGGCCGCTCGCGGCTTTTGGCAGGCCCGGCGCAACTCGCACCACGCTTGTATCGCGAAGGTGCAAGGAGCAAGCGCATGAGCGAGAAGGCCCTTATGCGCAAAGGATGGTGTCCCGGCGCGCGCCGGCCGATGCGAGCAAAGGACGGGCTGCTCGTGCGCATTAAGATCAGTTGCGGGAGTCTCTCGGCATTTGCCCTGCGCGGCCTTGCGCAAGCTGGCCGCAACCATGGCAATGGGCGTTTCGACCTCACATCCCGCGCCAATTTGCAGGTCCGCGGTGTGCGCGAAGAAGAGCTGCCGCATCTAATCGAAGCTCTTGATGTCCTCGGCCTCGTCGATACGAGCGCCCGGGCAGAGGCCGTTCGCAATGTTCTCGTGAGTCCGCTTGCGGGCCTTGACGGGCAAGGCCATGGGCTTGCCGCTGCCGCGGCTCTCGAGAAAATGCTCGCGGAGAATGAGGATCTCCATGCCCTGCCAGCGAAATTCGGCTTTTTGATCGATGACGCAAGCGCGCTGCCTCTTAGCTGCATCCCGGCTGATGTCCGATTCGAGTGGAAGGCGGCCAGGGAGGAATATTTGATCGCAATCGGCGGAACCACAGGAAACGCCATCGCGCTTGGCTATTGCCGGACTGGCCAGCTTGCGGAATTTGCCGCAAACGTCGCCCGGGCTTTTTTGCGCCTCTCATCGCAGCGTTCCCGGCCGGCAAGGCGCATGCGCGAGCTGATTGCCTACTGCGGGGCCGAAGCAATTGCGGACGCTTCCGGGCTCAGACTGCACCCGGGGGACCGCGAGAGCGCAATGGAAGATCCTCGTCTCTTCGGCCTGTTGCGCTTTCGCGGCAACTCGGCTTTTGGCGCTGGCCCTCCTTTTGGCTGTTGCGATTCAAGCGCGCTCGCTGCTGCGGTGGAAGGCGCCCAAAAGTTCGGCACAGGCGAGATCAGATTAACGCCTTGGCGTTCGCTGGTCTTCCCGCTGAGGCACATGAAGCAGGCGCATGCGCTTGGCGATTTGCTCGCCATGCACGGCTTTATCGTTGGCGCCGAGGATCCGCGGCTGGCTGTCTGGGCATGTGCCGGCTCCTCCGCCTGCGAAAGAGCCACGACCGATACAAGATCCGATGCCTTGGCTTTGATGCCTTTCGCGCGCCAGGTGCGGAATAGGGGCGTTACGATGCAGTTATTTGGATGCGCCAAAGCCTGCGGGCGGAAAGAAGGCGTGCCGCTGACAATGTTTGCCAATTCCGGCCTCTACGACCTTGCGGTGGGCGAAGGCTTTTTCTGGAGGCCGGTTAGCGGAGGGAGCCGCCTGACCTTGGCGGCGGCGTGCCATAAGCTCGAAGCGCTTAGCCGGGGCGCGGCAGCGGAGTAAGCACAAATCATGTCAACGGCAGGGTTGCGAAATCGCCTGACCTATTTGCGCGACGGTGCGGAAATCTACCGCCGTTCCTTTGCCACGATACGCGCGGAGGCCGACCTTGCCCGATTTGCGCCCGAAGAAGAGCGCATTGCCGTGCGGATGATTCACGCCTGCGGCATGATCGAGATCGCCGCTGACATCGACTTTTCAGACGGGGCCGTGCGATGCGGGCGAAAGGCGCTCCGCCAGGGCGCGCCTATTCTTTGCGATTCGAAGATGCTTGCCTGCGGCATCATTGCGGCGCGCCTGCCGAATCATAATGAAATCGTCTGCACAATCGATAATCCGGCCGCGGCTTCGACCGCGCGCGAGCGCGCCACCACGCGCAGCGCCGCAGCATTGGAACTCTGGAAAGACAGGCTCGATGGCGCAATCATCGCCATCGGTAATGCGCCGACGGCACTGTTCCGGCTGCTCGAAATATTGGATGAGATCCCCGCGCGCCCCGCCTTGATTGTTGCTACGCCAGTTGGCTTTGTTGGTGCAGCCGAATCGAAAGCGGCGCTCGTTGCCAATTTCTGCGTTCCATTCATCACGGTCAAGGGACGAATGGGAGGAAGCGCGATGGCAGCAGCCGCGTTGAATGCACTGGCGAGCGATGCCGAATGAGCGCTCACGCACCGGCGGCCTGTCTGTATGGCGTCGGACTTGGCCCCGGAGATCCGGAGCTCATCACGATCAGGGCAACAAAAATCCTTGCCCGTGTTCCCGTCGTTGCTTCTTTCGCGAAAAAAGGCGCGAGCGGAAGAGCACGTGCGATCATCACCCGCTGGGTTTCCGGTAGCTGCCGCCACTTGGCGCTCGATTATCCCGTAACGACGGAACTGAGCTTTTGCGATACTGCTTATGTTACTCAGCTTCACAGCTTCTACGAGCATGCCGCCAGATTAATCGCCGCTCATCTTTTGGATGGGCAAGATGTTGCCGTCGTCTGTGAAGGCGATCCGTTTTTCTACGGCTCGTTCATCCATCTCTATGTCCGGCTAAGAGATCGATTTCAAATAGAGATCGTTCCGGGTGTGACCGGCATATCAGGCTGCTGGAGCGCGGCTAAGGCGCCAATTGCCTCGGGCGACGATGTCTTGAGCATTTTGCCGGGAACGCTTGGTGATGCAGCGCTCGCCAGCCATCTCACCACCAGCGACGCCGCCGTTATCATCAAGATCGGCGCCAACCTCGCAAAAATCCGCAACGCAGTCGCGCATGCTGGCCGCCTTTCGCAAGCGCTTTATGTCGAATATGGGACGAGCGAAGCTCAAATAGTCCTTCCTCTTGCCGGTAAAATGGACGATCGGGCGCCCTATTTTTCATTGATCCTCATTCCCGGGCGGGGCAGGCAATATGAGTGAGCGGGGGAGACTGCGAATTGTCGGCTTGGGGCCCGGAGGAAAGGATTGGGTAACGCCCGAAGCCTCGGGATGGATCGCTTCCGCGACCGACGTGATCGGCTATGCGCCCTATCTCGACAGGATCTCCCTGAGAGAAGGCCAAAAGCGGCACGCAAGCGGCAATCGGGCCGAGATGGAGCGCGCGCGCAACGCCTTGCAGCTCGCCGAGGAAGGGCGCCAGGTTGCCCTTGTCTCCGGCGGCGATCCCGGAGTTTTTGCGATGGCTGCGGCGGTATTCGAGGCCATCGATAACGGCAAGCCAGGCTGGCGCGCGCTCGATATTGCGGTGAGCCCCGGAATCTCCGCGATGCAAGCGGTTGCCGCGCGCGCAGGTGCGCCGCTTGGCCACGATTTCTGCGCAATTTCCTTGTCGGACAATCTCAAGCCCTGGCCACTTATCGAAAAGCGGCTTTCGGCAGCCGCATCCGCCGATTTCGTCATCGCGCTTTATAACCCCGCTTCCGCCGCAAGACCTCGCCGCATTCACGATGCGTTTGCGCTGCTGCGTAACCTCAAGCGCGCTGCAACGCCCGTTATTTTCGCCCATGCTGCCGGGCAGGCTGATGAATATATTTTGATCGAAACGCTTGCCACGGCCGATCCTTGCCGGGCAGATATGGGTACCCTCATCATCATTGGTTCGAGTGCAACGCGCGTCATCGCGCGCGGCATTGGCACGCCGTTCGTTTACACCTCGCGCCGGGCAGACTGATGGCGAAGGATGAAGCTCATGACTTTCGCAGGATCGTGGAAGGCCTCAGACGCCGGTTTGCCCGGACGCGCGATCATGACGACCGGAATCCCAAGTCTGCGCGCCGCGATAATTTTGGCGCGGGCCGCCTCGCCGCCGCTATTTTTGGTGACGAGCACATCGACCGAATTTTCGCGCATGGTCGCTTCCTCGGCTTCAAGCGCAAAAGGACCGCGCCCCTGAATAAGGCGGCAATTTGGCAGACCGGAGACAGCTGGAGGCGGCGCGATCATGCGGGCCAGATAGAAGTGCTGAGGCGCTTTTGCGAAGGCATCGATTTGCAGCCGCCCGATCGTCAAAAAAACGCGGCGCGGCTCGCTTCCAAGGGCCAAAGCGGCATCCGCCATGCTGGCCGCGTCGATCCAATGGTCCTCTCCCGCGCGGACCCAAGGCGGACGCGAAAGAACGGCGAGCGGGATTTTTGCTTGCACCGCCGCTATCTTGGCGTTACGCGAAATACTCTCCGCAAACGGATGTGTGGCGTCAATAAGCAAGTCGATTTTTTTTGCTCCGAGATATTCCGTAAGTCCTTCCGCGCCGCCAAAGCCGCCAATGCGATAGGGAATGGGCGGCGCAATGACCGCTTCGGTGCGGCCGGCAAAAGACAACACCGCGCTGATG
>JAFMSB010000165.1 GCA_017353815.1 Methylocapsa sp.
ACAGGCATTTGTGCCGCCAAAGCCGAAGGAATTCGACAATACGAAGTCGATCTTGCGCTTGCGCGCCTTGTGCGGCACGAGGTTAATTTCGGTGTCAATGGACAAATGGTCGAGGTTCAGCGTTGGGGGAACGATCTGATCGCGGAGCGCCAAGATTGAAAAGATTGCCTCGACCGCGCCCGCCGCGCCTAAGAGGTGCCCGATTGCCGATTTTGTCGACGACATGGACAGGGCGTGGCGGTGGTTGCCGGCAACTCTCTCGACAGCCCGGACCTCGATCTCGTCGCCGAGAGGCGTCGAAGTCCCATGCGCGTTGATATAGTCGATGTCCGATGGCGAAATGCCCGCACGCTTGATGGCCGCTGCCATGGCCCGAAAGGCCCCGTCGCCGCTCTCGTCGGGCGCGGTGATATGGTAGGCATCGCCCGACATGCCATAGCCCGCGAGCTCGGCATATATCTTGGCGCCGCGCGCCAAGGCGTGCTCATAGGCCTCCAGCACCACGCAGCCTGCGCCTTCTCCCATCACGAAACCGTCGCGGTCCCTGTCGTAAGGCCTCGACGCGCGCTTGGGCTCGGCGTTGAACTGCGTCGACAAAGCGCGGCAAGCGGCAAATCCTGCAATGCCGATGCGGCAGATTGCCGATTCCGTGCCCCCCGCAACCATGATCTCCGCATCGCCAAGAGCAATAAGCCGGCCAGCGTCGCCAATGGCGTGCGTTCCCGAGGAGCACGCTGTCACGACCGCGTGGTTCGGGCCTCTGAGACCATGTTGAATTGAGACATAGCCGCCCGCGAGATTAATCAAGCGGCCCGGAATGAAGAAAGGAGAGACGCGGCGCGGGCCCTTTTCTTTCAAGACGATCGCGGTCTCGGCGATCCCGTTTAGGCCGCCGATTCCCGAGCCAATAAGGACTCCGGTCGCAATCCGCTCTTCATAGGTCGAGGGTTTCCAGCCCGCGTCCGCAAGCGCCTGTGCGGCTGCCGCCACCGCATAAAGAATATAATCGTCGACCTTGCGCTGTTCCTTGGGTTCCATCCACCGGTCGGGTTCGAAGTTGCCTTCGCCGCCACGCGGAACCGGCATGGCAATCTTGCAGGGCAAATCGGAAGCGTCGAAATTTTCAATGGGGCGGGCGCCGCTTTGTCCCGCAAGCAAGCGCTCCCAGCTTGGTTCCACGCCGCCCCCAAGCGGCGTCACCAAGCCAAGGCCTGTCACCACTACCCGCCGCATATCAGCAACCTTGCAAACTTTCCCCCGGCCTAAGCACCCGCAACTCGCGCATCGTCAGAAGCAGTGCTTAGAGAAGACCTGCTCCCATTACCCCAACATTAATTGACGGCGCTGCGGCCAGAACCTTGCGGATTTGGGTCGAAGCACTGCTGCCATTAAGGCCCGATGAAAATCAAAGCTGCTTATGAATCATATGGCGGAGCGTTTCACCCATCCTGGGCACATGTCTCTGGGGAGCCATTAATGGCGCGGGCAAATCAAGCCGCCGACGCCTTTTCGAGGAATTTGATGGCATCGCCAACCGTCACGATGGTTTCGGCCGCGTCATCGGGTATTTCCACCCCAAATTCTTCTTCAAATGCCATGACGAGTTCCACGGTATCGAGCGAGTCGGCACCGAGATCTTCCATGAAATTGGCGCTGTCGACGACCTTATCGGCGTCGACGCCGAGATGCTCTACGACAATCTTCTTCACCCGCTCGGCGACATCGCTCATTGTGCACTCGTCCTCGTTCTCGATTTTCTTATCACAACCTTGATTCTCGTCATGACGCGCCGCAACAAGCATGCGCCGGCATGACGCGGGTGCTTGCAAGCTCCCCCCTGACCGCCTAGACCGGTACCTAACATAATTCAATCCGGTTGGCGAGGGGCAGCAAAGGGAGAAGGGCACGTCCGGCAATGGGTTCAAATCATTGCCATTCCACCGTTTACATGGATTGTTTGGCCAGTGATATAGCCAGCCCCGGAGCCTGCAAGATAAATTACGGCGGCGGCGATATCGGCGCCGGTCCCCAGACGGCCCATCGGCACCTTGGCCAAAATTGCCTGCTTCTGCTTTTCGTTTAGGGCCGCGGTCATCGGACTCTCGATAAAGCCAGGCGCAACGCAATTTACGGTGATATTCCGGCTTGCGACCTCGGCGGCCAAGCTCTTGAACATCCCGATCATCCCCGCCTTTGCGGCACAATAATTCGCTTGGCCCGGATTGCCGGTCACCCCGACAATGGAGGTGATGCCAATGATCCGGCCCTGCCGCCTGCGCATCATCCCCTTCAAACAGGCCCTCGAAAGGCGGAAGGCGGCGGAAAGATCGACTGCAAGCACGGCGTCCCATTCCGCATCGCTCATTCGCAAGAACAAATTGTCCCTTGTTATGCCCGCATTGCAGACAAGAATATCGATGCTCCCCATGGCCGCCTCAGCGGCGGGAACAAGCTTCTCGCAATCCGCTCGATCGGCAAGATCGCAGGGCAGGATGTGCGCATTTGCTCCAAGCCCGGAAGCAAGCGCCTTAAGAGCATCCGCGCGCGTGCCTGATAATCCGACCGTGACGCCCTGCGCCGAGAGAGCGTGCGCGATTGCTTGGCCAATCCCGCCGCTTGCGCCCGTAACAAGAGCCGTCTTGCCTTTGAGATCAAACATTCACAGGAACTCCGCGATACGGGCCGGGCTTTAAGCCGTTGCCCGGAATATCTCGAGGTCTTCCGGGCCGCCAACCGAGATGCCCTTCGCGGGAGGGGCAATTCTCTTTATGAGCCCGGACAGGACCTTGCCCGCGCCGCATTCGAGGAACAGGCCAACTCCGGAAGCGGCCATGAATTCGATGCTTTCTCTCCAGCGCACCATTTGGGTGACTTGGGCAACGAGAAGCTTACGGATTTGTCCGGGATCGCTGACGGGTGCCGCGAGGACGTTCGAAATAAGGGGAACGCAGGGCGGCCCCATGACAGCCCCAGCAAGCGCTTCCGCCATCGCATCCGCGGCGGGCTGCATCAAGGAGCAGTGAAACGGCGCCGATACGGGCAACAGGATAGACCGCCGTGCGCCCTGCTGCTTGGCGATAGCGACCGCGCGGTGCACCGCCCCGGCGTTCCCAGACACCACGACCTGCCCGCCTCCATTGTCATTGGCGATCTCGCAGACCGAGCCGCCGCCTGTTTCCGCGGCCGCTTTTTCGGCGACGGCCCTTGCCGACTCGAAATCGAGCCCAAGGAGCGCGGCCATGGCGCCCTCGCCAACGGGCACAGCCTCCTGCATGGCGCGGCCGCGGGTGCGCAGCAACCTCGCCGCTTGGGCAATGCCCAGGGATCCTGCTGCAGAGAGCGCGGAATACTCGCCAAGCGAATGGCCGGCAACAAAGCTAGCATCGCGCGCAAGCTTCAGTCCACTCTCGGATTCGAGCACGCGGATAACCGCAAGACTTGCTGCAAACAAGGCGGGCTGAGCGTTTGCCGTCAAGGTGAGCTCGTCCTGCGGGCCCTCGAACATCAGCTGAGAGAGCTGTTGTCCGAGAGCTTCGTCAATCTCGGCGAAAACCGCGCGGGCGGGCGGAAAGGCGAGGGCGAGCGCCTTCCCCATGCCCACTGTCTGCGATCCTTGCCCTGGAAAGAGGAAAGCCTTGGACATTCCATCCCCGTTTGATCCGTCACCCTGAGCGAGTGGCACCGTGGCAGGTGCTAGTCAAGCGTTTCGCCCCATCCTCGCGAAAACGGCGCAAGTCCTGGGATTGAATCCATCCCGCAGCAACAGGCGGAGAACTTGGCAAAAATGCAACATCTCCAGGAATAATGAGCGGCAGAGCACGTCTGGCCGGTATTCTGGCTTGTCCGGTTGACTCTTAATGTTATGAATAGCCCCAGTTAGCGCAATCGAGACAATCAAGTGATGCCAAACGGAGGGAAGGATTCCATGCAACGCACGTTTTCGCTGCGCCTCGCCGGCGCGACGGCTGGTCTGCTCTTGACCGCGACATCTTCCTTCGCAGCCGAGCCGCTGCCGCCACCTCCCCCGCCTCCGGTTTTCTCTTGGACGGGGGTCGACCTCGGCGTCGATGTCGGAGGCGCGGTCGGGCAGACTTCGGTCCAGCTTCTAGATTTTTCCAACACCTATAATTTTTCCGGGGCGTTCGGCGGCCTCTTTGTGGGCTACAATTATCAGCTGGAAACATGGCCCATCGTCGCCGGACTGCAGCTTGAATATAACTTTACCGGCATCACCGGAAGCACATCGAACGCGCTTCTTAACTTTGAAAGGACCGCGGTCCGCCAGTTCGGCGGGGCCGACGGGCGCCTTGGTTTGGCATTTGACCGCTTGCTGGTCTACGCGATCGGTGGCTTCGCCTATGGCGATATCCGCGGGCAAATCCTTTGCGGCAACATCCTCTGCGGCCCGTTCATTCCGCCCAACCTGGTAACGGGGCGCCCAGGCGTGGCCGTCACCCGGGATTTCGCGGCCAATCGCTATGGCTTCGATGTCGGCGGCGGTCTTGAGTACAACCTATGGGGCAATTGGATGGTGCGGGCCGAGTACCGCTTCTACGATTGGCGCTCGCTTGGCTTCAATGACGCGGGGTTTGGCGCCTTCGTCTTTCCGTTCAATGCCAGGTTTGGCTTCAGCAACCCCTTCGCCATCGCCATTCCCAATCACCGGGACTCCGAGATCATGCACACCGGCCGCATCGGCCTGAGCTATAAATTTGCTTGGCCGCCTGCGCCTGTCGTCGCCAAATACTAATAAAGAAACAGCCTGCGCCTAAGCCTGGCAGGGCCACGGGTGCGGGACGGGGCAATACCGCGCCGCCACGCTTGAATGCCGTGGCGGCGCTTTTGCATCTTGCGCCCGCATCTTCGCTTGCGGGGCGCAGCGGGTTATGCTGCGGCGCTAGGAATAAGAGAAGCAGGCGAAGGAAATGGACATCCAGGCAAAACCGAGAAAGCTCATAAAAGGGGCAACAGGGGACTTCGAAATTGTGGTCGGCATGGAGGTCCACGCCCAG
>JAFMSB010000166.1 GCA_017353815.1 Methylocapsa sp.
TGCCGGAAAAATCCCAAGGTACGCTGTCCAGCGTGCGTATCCTAGGCCGCTGAGCTCGCCGGAAATGGCGGGGGCCAGATCGCTCCCCGGTTTCGGTCGCTGGCGGGCTGCTCGATCCGATGACCAACCCTCTCACCGTCGTCGGAGCGCTGATCATCCGAGCGCTCTGCGCGCGGACCGTGCCTTCGGGAACGGCTCACGCACCGCAGCCAAAGCAGCAAAACTTACAAACCGCTGGTGCTGCTTGGCTGCGTCTGCCCGCTGCGGTCCGCGGACGGCGCAGATGCCAATGCCACCAAATATACGGCGGCCTTACGCTTTTAAAGCGGGGCCGGAACTTGCGCCTTGCAAAATTTGCCGCGATCTTACGAAAATGTTTCACGTGAAATATTTTTAGAATGATTCTAAACGACTTGGTGCGACGGCTTTGTGTGGCTCTTCGCGCGGAAGAAGGCGTCGGATGCCGCCGGGGTTGATCGCCAGGCGCGCGGTTTGAGCAGTCGCGAGCAGGGCCGGCCTGACACGTCCGGCTCACACCGGCACGCGTACGGTTGCCCGAAGTCCCCCGGCTTTGCTCCCGGAGAGAACGATATCGCCGCCATGCGCGCGGGCGATGTCGCGCGCGATTGCAAGGCCAAGCCCGGTGCCGCCTTCATCTTGGTTCCGGGCAGTGTCCAGCCGGACGAAAGGCTTAAAAACCTCCTCGCGCTTGTCGGGCGGGATGCCGGGGCCATCGTCATCGACGTGGATGGTCAAAAAGCGCTCATCCCGGACCGCCTCGACAAAGACATGCTTGCCATAGGTCTGGGCATTGCCAATAAGATTGGCAACGCAGCGTTTGAAGGCGTCGGGGCGAACAGTGACGAGCGGATCGCCTTTTAAAACGGCCGTTGTCTCCACCCCGCTGCGCCCGGCATCAAGGCGCAGATCTTCCAAAAATTCCTCAAGATCGATTTCTGTCGCGCTCTCCCCTCCATCGCCCCGCGCAAACGCAAGATAAGAAGCAAGCATTCGCTGCATCTCGGCGACATCCTTTTGCAGGTCATGGGTGTCGTCGCTTTGAGGGAGCAAAGTAAGCGATAGTTTGAACCGCATCAAGATCGTGCGAAGGTCGTGGCTGACGCCATTCAGCATCGCCGTGCGCTGCTCGAACGCGCGCTCGATCCGCCGTTTCATTTCAAGGAAAGCCACGCCTGCCTTGTGCACTTCTCTCGCGCCAAGCGGGTGAAATTCGAGATCGCGGCCCTTGCCAAAAGCTTCGGCGGCATTCGCCAGCATGAGAATCGGCTTGATCTGAGTCCGCAGAAAAGCGATCTCAACCGCAATCAGCACTAAAGAGGTGCCGGCCATCCATAAAAGAAAGATATGGGAGTTCGAGGCATAGGCCGCACCGCGAAGGGCAACCACGCGCAATATCGCATCGTCAAGCCTGACCCTGACCTCAATGAAAGTGGAGCGGCCGATTGTGTCGAGCCAAAAGGGCTTGCCTATTTGGCGGGAGATCTCCTTGGATAGTGTCGCTTCGAGTATTGAGAACAGCGGGACGGGAAGCGGTGGCGGGAGTTCGCCCTTGGGCAGAAATTCTATCTCGAGGTTCAGCTGCTGCCGGGCAATCCGCTCGAGGATCAAATCGTTCGTACGGCTCGGATAGGTTTCGTGCAGCTCGATGACGGCGGCGATATCTTGAGTGAGTGCCGTGGAAAGCCGCCGCGTGACGAGCTGCCAGTGCCGCTCCATGAAGACATAGGTCAGCACCCCTTGCAAAATGACCATCGGAGCGACGACTATCAGAAGCGTCCGGGCGAAAAGACCCTTGGGCATGAGCGCCACAGCCCGGCGCCAGAATGGGAGAAGCCAAGCGCGCAAGGGGCTAAGCCTAGGGGCCAGAGATAACCGCAACGGGTAAACCTCCGCAGGCCGCTGTCAGCGGTCGACAAGCAGACGGTAGCCCGCGCCGCGCGCCGTTTGCAAATGCAGCGGATTGGAAGGGTCGCGCTCGATCTTGCGGCGCAAGCGGTTGACCTGAACATCGACGGTGCGCTCGTTGGCAGCAACGCCTGAGCCGGCGAGAATATCGCGCGCGACCGTGCCGCCTGGGTTTTCCGCGAGAAGCCGGAGCATTTCGCGCTCCCTTTCCGTCAGCCGGACGAGCTCGCCGCGCTGGCGCAATTCGCCCCGGCCCAGATCGAAGGTGAAATCGCCAAAATGCACCGATGCCGGAGGCCCAAGGCGCAGCCTTCGCCCCGCGCGGCGCAAAATCGAGGCTATCCGCAGCGTGAGCTCCCGCGGCTCGCAGGGCTTGCCGAGATAATCGTCGACGCCCGCCTCCAGGCCGCGCACCCGGTCTTCCGTTTCGCTGCGCGCGGTGAGCATTAATATCGGCACATGCGCGAGCTCCGTTGTGTCCGCCCGCAGGCGTGCCGCAAAGGCAAAGCCATCTTCACCAGGCATCATCGCATCGAGCACGATCAGATCGAAGGAAAGGCTCTTCAGCCTCGCCATGGCTTCCTCGGCATTGGCCGCCCTGGTCACGCGATAGCCCTCCGCGCCTAGCATGCGCGACAAGAGGACACGAATGCGGCGGTCGTCGTCAATGATGAGGAGATGCGCGGCGTCGTCGGCAGGAACGGCTGCCGCTTGCACGGCCTTCTGTTCCGCGCTCATAACCGCGGCCCCGCGCTGCGGTATGCGCGGCACGCGCCCTTCATCGCAGCTGCTTGCTTTTCGGGGCTGATCATGGAGAAGAGAAAGGCGCGCACCTGCTGCTGCGCTCCCTCGGGAAGGCTCGCAAAGACACGCGCGAATCTCTCCGTCTGCAGGAGAGCCACTTCGAGGGCAAGCGCTTTGCCGCGAAATGTGGGGTACAATTGGCGCTTGCGGCGATCCTCAGCTCCGGGGCGCACCTCGATGTAGGCTTTGCCCACCAGCTCTTTGAGAACGCGATTGAGGCTCTGCTTGGTGATCTCCAAAACATCCAGCAGCTCGGCGGTATTGAGACCCGGGCGGCGTGCCACGAAATGCAGCAAGCGATGATGCGCCCGGCCGAATCCAAGCGCAGCAAGCATTTTGTCGGCATCGCCGGCAAAATCCCGGTAGGCAAAGAACATCAGCTCGATCAGATCATACATCGGCGCCGGGCCGCGCGCGGGGATTTGCCGGTCCTCCTCCTTGCGGGCTGCCAGACTCACGGGAGCGGCCTTTGCGTCAGCACTGTTGACATATCGCAGCAAACTCCTTAAAGGTCAAGCCCATGCCTGCCGGAAGCGTTTTTATCCCCGCATGGTTTTTGGACGCCCGCCCCGCCATATTAGGCCTGTCTTTGTTTGCCGCGTCTTAGAGCTTAGCCCGGAAAGGGCATAGGCCCAGGAGGAAGCCATGGCCGCATTGCCTTTCGATCAGCGCGAAGGGGTCATCTTCATGGATGGCACTTTGGTCCCTTGGAAGGAAGCCAAGCTCCATGTCCTCACCCACGGCTTGCATTATGCCTCCTGCGTCTTCGAAGGCGAGCGCGCTTATGGCGGGCGGATTTTCAAATCCTCCGAGCATTCGCAGCGTTTCAAAGCTTCGGCCGAGCTTCTCGATTTCCAAATACCATATTCCATAGCAGAGCTTGACCGGATCAAGCAGCTCGTCGTCGACAGGAATAATTTTAAAGATTGCTATGTGCGGCCGCTCGCCTGGCGCGGCAGCGAGATGATGGCGATTTCCGCCCAGAACGCGGCAATCCATGTCGCTGTCGCGGTGTGGGAGTGGCCGAGCATGTTCGACGTCGCGCAGAAGATGAAGGGTGTAAGGCTCGATATCGCCGCCTTCCGCAGACCGGATCCCGCGACCGCGCCTGCTCAAGCAAAGGCCGCGGGTCTGTATATGATCTGCACGATCTCAAAGCACCGGGCCGAGCGGCGCGGCTATGCCGATGCCATGATGCTCGATTGGCTGGGCCGGGTCGCCGAATGCACCGGCGCCAACATCTTTTTTACCCGCGAGGGCGTCATCCACACCCCGGTCGCCGATTGCTTCCTCAGCGGCATAACGAGAGGCACGGTGATCGAGCTCGCCAAGCGGCGCGGAATCGAGGTCATGGAGCGCCGCATCATGCCGGAGGAGCTTTCCGGGTTCGAAGAATGCTTCATTTGCGGCACTGGCGCCGAGGTGACGCCCGTTTCCGAGATCGGGCCTTGTAAATTCGCGCCCGGCGCGATCTCCCGCGCGCTCATCGACGATTATTCCGCCGAGGTGCAGCCAAAACAAAGGGCGGCGTAGCCAGGACAGGCGGGCGCCCTGCGGGCACACTTGGGGGTCCTCCGCCTCAAGCTCGCGCTGCCGGGGCGAGCCCTCATGAGGCACTGATTTCACTTAGCAACGCGGGCCTCGCCCTCTTTGGACACGTTCCAGATGACCAAGTGATAATGGGGCATCTCCGCTCCAACGTGACCTGATTGGAAATACAAGGTGATATGATCGGCTTTGCCACGGAAGCCCGGAATATCGAGTTTCTTGCGGCTGTCGATATCCTCAACCGGGATCATATAGACAGTCGCAACCAGCCGGTCCTTGCGATCGAATAAGAGGAGCGGGCCGCGGGGCAGCGTCTCGGGCTTGACATAGAACACACCGAGGCCGGGGACAAACTCGGGAAAGACTGCAAGAGAACTCACTTTTCTATAGCCCTGCATCTCCGCGGCCTTCCGCAAATTTGTCTGCTCGGCACTTTTCCTGATGTGATGCGGACCCGCTCGCAAAAACTTCGAAGATGGCGCGTGGGAAGACTTCGCCGCAACCGTGCTCGCCATCAACGCAGCGGTACATAGGGCGGCAGTCAAATGTTTGATCATCAGGCAATTCCTTGTTTCCGCGCCGCTTCCTTGCCTGAGACCAGCGAGTTCAACCCCCGCCGGAATGTTCGCGCCAGCGCAGAAAATCATGGAGTAAACGTGCCCGGTCCGCCTCCGCGCCGTCCCCCCACTTGTCCAGGAAGGATTCGAGCTCCTGCCGGTC
>JAFMSB010000167.1 GCA_017353815.1 Methylocapsa sp.
GGCATAGCCGCCGACGACGGCTATACCGGCTGCCAGCCTGGTCTGCCTCCTCCCCGCCAAACCGGGGCGTGGGGAAGATATGGCGCCGCAACCGTCGACGCCGCCACGGGATTTTTCTATGTTGCGAACGAAAACATCTCGAGTCCTGGCAATACCAATTGGGGGACGTTCATCACCCAGATAAAGACTTCGCCGGCGCTTGCGAGCGCGAAGAATTGAGCGGGAGCGGACCGCGAAGGTCCTGGCGCGCTCGATGAGCGGGCCGGGGCCCAAACCCGGTCATTTCTTGTTGCTCTTGTTGCGCCGCAACCAGTATTCAACCCAAGGCAGAAGCGCGGCAATCACAAATAAGCTGAGCTCCCAGCGGCCTGTTACCACGATGAAGACAATGCCACAGACCGTTAGGATGATGCTGGTGAGGATGATCCCCTGCCGGCTGCCAAGGTAACGAAGGATGGCTTTGTCTCGTGGTAACAACATGAGCCCTTACCAGACCCTTTAAATCGTGAAAAGCCTTGGCGCAATGGCGCCGCACGGGCGGATGGATAGCCCGCCGATCGCACATAAATATTCGCCCTTCTTACTTTAGCAAAGGCGAATTCCTGTTTCCGGCTTGTAAGATTTTGGGCATTTTCCGGACAAAAATGTTTCACGTGAAACATTTTTTCAATGATTCTAAACAACCCTGCCGGTTCCGCAATTCTCCCGTTCAAATCCGCAATGGGGCCGGTGTTACCAGACGCCAATATTTTGCATGGATGCCCAAGGCTCGCGCTTCTGCAAGGCATCGCCTTTCTGCAAAAGTTCAATGGAGATATTGTCGGGCGAGCGGATAAAGGCCATGTGTCCATCGCGCGGCGGCCGGTTGATGGTGACGCCTGATTTCATGAGCCTTTCGCAGGTGGCATAAATATCGTCGACGGCGAAGGCCAGGTGGCCGAAGTTCCGGCCGCCAGTATAGGTTTCCTTATCCCAGTTGTAGGTTAGCTCGATCTGAGGGGAGTTGTCCCGGCTGGCGCGGGCCAAATCGCCGGGCGCGGCGAGATAAACGAGCGTGTAGCGCCCCGCTTCATTCTCCACTCGCCTCATCTCGGCGAGCCCCAGCTTATTGGTATAGAAATCAAGCGATTGCTCGAGATCGGTGACGCGAACCATGGTGTGCAAATATTCCATGCTCTTGCTCCTCTCTTCCTTTCGCCCGGGCGATGATCCCCGGCAGTCACCTCACCGCGGCGCACTATAGCATCGAGAAGCCTCCATGAGCACGCCACCTGCCAGCAGCCGGGCGAATGGAACAAAGCAGCTCAAGGAGCGGGCGGCGCTTGCTTCGGTCGCGGTGAGTGCACTGCTCACGGCGGCAAAGCTTGCCGCGGGCTTGGTTTCGGGTTCGCTCGCCATCCTCTCCGAGGCCGGGCATAACGTCGCCGACGTTGTGGCAACTTTGCTGACCTATTTTGCGGTCCGTGTCGCCAGCAAGCCTGCGGACGAGGAGCACCAGTTTGGTCATGCTAAGGCGGAGGCGCTTGCGGCCTTGGCCGAAACCGGATTCTTGTTCGCGCTCGCGGTTTATGTGCTTATTGAGGCCATTGCCCGGCTCGCCAGCAATGATGCTGAAATTGAAACCAGCTTCCCTATCTTCGCCGTTCTGCTTATCTCCATGAGCGCCGATTTCATCCGCTGGCGCTCGCTCAAGCGGATAGCGAAGCGCACGAGGAGCGATGCGCTCGCCGCCGATGCCCTGCATTTTTCAAGCGACATCGCTGGATCGGCATTGGCGCTCTGCGGAATCACCGCAGCCCATTTTGGCTATCCCCAAGGCGATGCGCTCGCCGCTTTGGGATTGGTGGCGTTTATTGCCTTTGCCGGCCTCCGAATCGGCAAGCGGACAATCAATACGCTCATGGATGCTGCGCCAAGAGGACTTGCCTCCGAAGTCCGCTCTGTTGCGCGCTCGGTCCCGGGCGTGGTTGATGTCGAAACGCTACGCCTGCGCCCGTCCGGTGCCGGGATTGTCGGCGACATGGGGATTGAAGTGTCCCGGGCTCTGCCGCTTGAACATGCTGCGGCTATCTCGGCCGAAGTCGCATCCGAAATTTCCAAGTATCATCCGGATGTGAGCGTAAAGGTTTCCGCGAGGCCCGTTGCGCTCGATAACGAAACCATTCTCGAGCGTGTTCTGTTTATCGCTGCCAACCGCCGTATCCCGGTTCACCACGTGACCTTGCAGGACGTCGATGGGCGCACGTCGATCAGCCTCGATGCCGAGCTGGAAAGCCATATGCTACATGGCCGCGCCCATGAGGTTATCTCGGCGCTCGAAGCGCAGATAAGCCGCGAGCTCGGGCCCGGCGTCGAGGTCGAGACCCACATCGAGCCGCTGGAGCCCGAGCCAATCAAAGGCCAGCCTGTGCCTGAGGATGTCCGCGCCGAAATCGCGTCCGTGCTTGAAGAAATGTCGGCAATGGGTGAAATCCGTGCACTGCACAGCGTGCGGGTGAGGACAACGCCGGACGGCTTGGTTGTCAATTATCACTGCCGTGCCGATCCTCGCCTCAGCGTCGGCGAGGTTCATGCTGCGGTCGATTCCCTCGATCGCCGGATGCGGTTGGCCTTCCCTGGAATCGTCCGGATCGTCGGCCATGCCGAGCCATTGCGGCAATGAGCGAAGCCCCACGCGCTCCGGCGGCGCCGCTTGCCATGCTTTTCTCTTTGCTGCGCGCACGCCGTTTCGCGGCCCTGTTCTGGTGCCAGTTCTTCTCGGTCTTCGACGACAATTACGTGCGCAACATGCTTGCCATGCTGATTCTTTTCCGGCTTGGCGAGCGCAATGCGGGAGTCTTGATCACCCTTGCCATCGGGATATTTATCGCACCCGCGCTCATTCTTTCCGGACTTGGCGGCGAACTGGCCGATAGGCACGATAAGGCATGGCTTGCCCGGCGCCTGAAATTTGCAGAAATCTTGATCCAACTTGCCGCGGCTCTCGGGCTTATCTTTTTGTCCTTGCCGCTGCTTTACGCGGCTCTGTTCGGGCTCGGCGTTATTTCGGCCCTTTTCGGCCCCGTCAAATATGGCCTCCTGCCCGATCTTTTAGCGAAAGAAGAATTGCTTGCGGGAAATGCGCTCGTCGAGGCTTCGACCTTCGTCGCGATCTTTCTGGGCCTGATCGCAGGCGGTCTTTCGATCGCCGGGCGAACGCCGCTAAGCACTGTCCTTCAGCTCCTTGCCATCGCGCTTGCCTGCTTTGCCGCAAGCCTGTTCATCCCCTCGGCAGGGCGCGGCGCACCCGGCCTAACCTTAAAGGCTAATATCTTCGCATCGACGCGCGACCGCCTTTGCGAATTGGGGCGGGAAAGAACTCTTTGGACGAGAAGCGTGGCCGTTTCCTGGTTCTGGATGAGCGGCGCGGTTTCGCTCTCGCTTGTGCCGGTCGCGGTCCGCGACAGGGTGGGCGCCGGAATCGAGGTGGAAACGCTGGTTAGCGCACTCTTTGCGCTCGGCATCGGCGCGGGTTCGCTTGCTGCCGCACTCATCGCGCGCGGGCGCATTTACCTCAAGCCGGTTCCTTACGCCGCGCTCGGCATGGCCGCCTTTCTCATCGATCTCGGCGCTGCAACCTATTTCGCGCCCCTCGCGGCGCAGGAGGCTGGCCTTGAGGAATTTTTCGGCTCTTTGACCGGCTTGCGCGCCGCGGCTGACGTTGTTGGCGTTGCCTGCTCGGGCGGGCTTTTTGTCGTGCCGCTTTTTACTGCCATTCAGGCCGACGCCGCCAAGGACCGCCGCGCGCGGATCATCAGCGGCGTCAATATTCTGAGCGCAGCGTTTATTGTCTTGGGCGTGCTTACGGCCGCCTCGCTGCAAAGCCGCGCAATCGGTATAAGCGAGCCCGCCCTTCTCGCCACGCTGGGCCTGCTCAATCTGGGCGCGGCCTATTATGTACGATCAATTGCCAAAGACACGCGCCCGTGATCGCGCATTGGCAGCGCAAAAACGCGGTATCGAGCCGGAAAAGGAAACTTGCACCTTATGCCCGGCTGAGCGCAACGCCTACGCTCCCGCCTCTTCGCGCTCGATGACTGGCGAAAGAATCAGTTGCAACCCTGTCAAAATGGGCTGGTCCGATCGGCCCATTGCGTCGCGGATAGCCTGACGTTCGGATTCTCCGCTGTACTCACCAAATTCCCGGACCGCGCGCGCCGCAAAAGCGCCGATCGACAATCCGCGAGCGCCGGCGGTCATCCCGACTTTCCCCGCAAAGCAGGAGCCCAACGACGCCACGGCTGCTTGGGCCACCTTCTCATGCGAGCAAGTGTGGATGATTTCGGCAATCAAACACATACCTCCCTCCCTTCCAAGCGAACAGGCAAGGTTAAGCATAAACCCCTTTTTTACGGTACTTACACAGCTAATTTATAAGTGTAACACTGTTATGACGTCAATAGGAGATTCATGTTGCTATGCAATATTAGAGCAGCTTAATGTATCTTGCGGCTCAAACAAGAAAAATTCTTAGTTAATCAATGCATACGAAAGTATTAACGGCTTGAAATTATCGCCCGCGACAATTGCCCCCAGGTTGTCCGTTTTGGGCCAATCGCTGCGATGCAGCCAAACACTGCGCCGCTGTCGGCCGCTCTTTGCGAAGCACGCTTTCCGGCCGCCCTTGCGCGGTAGCCGATCTCCCTCTTCCCCGCCGCTGTATCTCAGGGAAAAACTTGCCATTGCGGGTAAGTTTCGTGCGGAGGTAGAAATGGTTCACTCTTTGCCCTTTTTCAAGTCGACGGATTGGTTCAATTCGAGTCGAAGTTGACCTCCAACGTTCCTCTTCAGAACTGTAAGCAAATTGTGGGCCAGGCCCTCGGAAAGCCGCATATGAAACCGGCCTGAGGCGACACGCAGGGAGGACATTGCGGCTGATTTATTGCGGCGAACCGCTCATAGGCGGCGCCCCGGCAGCCGGGCTAGCAGCGCCTAGGCTTGGCGGCGCAAGCGGCGAGG
>JAFMSB010000434.1 GCA_017353815.1 Methylocapsa sp.
TTTGATGCAGCGCAGCCCGGAGATTGCGGAGCCCGCGCCGCTAGACATGCACCGGATCGGGACAGTTGCCAATATTGTCCGCTACGTGACCGCCCCCGACGGCTCGAACCATTTGATTTGCCAAGGCGAGCAGCGATTCCAGGTCCTCGAGTTTCTCGGCGGCTGGCCATTTTTTGTCGCGCGGGTTTTGCGGATCCCGGAACCGGAGCCGGGCTCGCCCGAGATTGAGGCGCGCTTCCTTCATTTGAAAACCCAAGCGGCGGAAGCTATCCAACTTTTGCCTCAAGCTCCCGAGGAATTGCTGGCTGCCGTCCAGTCCATCACAGCGCCCGGCGCGCTCGCCGATCTCGCCGCCGCCTATATGGACATCAAGCCCGAGGAAAAGCAGGAGATTCTTGAGACCATAGAAATCGGCGCTAGGATGGAAAAGATTTCCCGTCTGCTCGCGCACCGGATCGAAGTTTTACGTCTGTCGCAGGAAATCGGCCGGCAAACCAAGGCCGCGCTCGACGAGCGCCAGCGCGAGGTTTTGTTGCGCGAACAAATGGCGGCGATCCAGCGCCAGCTCGGCGAAGGCGAGGGGCCAAAGGCCGAAGAGATAGCCGAGCTGAGCAACGCCATCGCCAAGGCAAATATGCCAAAAGATGTCGAAGAGCACGTCCGCAAGGAGCTGCGCCGGCTGCAGCGCATGCCCGAGGGAGCCGCCGAATATGGCATGGCGCGCACCTATCTCGATTGGATGGTTGAGCTGCCCTGGAGCCTCCCCGAGGAGCCGCCGATCGATATTGCCGCCGCGCGCCGCGTTCTCGACGAAGACCATTACGGGCTTGAAAAAATCAAGCGCCGTGTCGTGGAGTACTTAGCCATCCGTAAGCTTGCGCCGCAGGGCAAAGCGCCAATCCTGTGCTTTGTGGGCGCCCCCGGAGTCGGCAAGACATCGCTCGGCCAATCGATTGCCCGCGCAATGAACCGGAAATTTGTGCGGGTGAGCCTCGGCGGCGTCCACGACGAGGCGGAGATTCGCGGCCATCGCCGCACCTATATCGGCGCCCTGCCCGGCAATATCATCCAGGCAATCCGCAAGGCCGGTTCGCGCAATTGCGTGATGATGCTCGACGAAATCGACAAACTTGGCGCCGGCATTCAGGGCGATCCGGGAGCTGCCCTGCTCGAGGTGCTCGATCCCGAGCAGAACAATACCTTTCGCGACAATTATCTTGGCGTGGCGTTCGACCTCAGCCGGGTCGTCTTCATCACGACGGCCAACGTGCTCGATACAATCCCGGCCGCCCTGCGCGACCGCATGGAGGTCATCAGCCTTTCCGGCTACACGGCCGAGGAAAAGTTTCAGATCGCCCGCCGCTATTTGGTCGCGCGCCAGATGAACGCAAACGGCATTCAGCCTGGGCAGGTCGAAATTTCGGACGAAGCGCTTCGCGAGATCATCCAACGTTACACGCGCGAAGCGGGCGTCCGTAACTTGGAGCGCGAGATTGGTAAGTCGCTGCGCCATGCTGCCGTGCGTATTGCCGAAGGCCAGCCCGGGCCGAT
>JAFMSB010000168.1:0-2222 GCA_017353815.1 Methylocapsa sp.
AAGCAAATGCCTCCCCGTCTGCGGCACTCAACCCGAAACCGAAACTTTGAACGCCCCAGGCGGGCACTGTATGCGCGCGGCCGCCGACCCTGCCTCGCGCTTCCAAGACAGTAAAGGAGACCTTTGCCGCTGCAAGCCTCATGGCAGCGCCAAGCCCCGCCGCGCCTGCACCGACGACGACAACCGCGAGATAATCGTTTGCTGCTGGAGAGCATGGGAGGCTCAGCTCGAGCTTGCTATTATATGCCGACTCTAGGACGCGAAACAAAGCAACGGAGGAGCCCTGCCGATCCTCTATCGAGACAAAACCTTCATAGAAAACCCGGGGATAAGACCGAATTAATTCTCGGCCGCTAGCCTGACTAACTGCCTCGCCACCCGCCGCCGGCTCCAAGCTTGCGCCCGTTCACGATCGCCTAGCGCGTGCAGCGGCCGTGCTTGAATGCATTTTACCTTCGGTTATGATTTCCCGCCGTTCACTTGGCAGCGGCCGTTCGGCGTTCGGGTGAAAAAAAGATTCTGTCTTCGGCTGCGCCAGAAGCAGATCGACGGCGACTTGCCCAATCGCATGCGTCTGCGCGCCGCTCTCAGTATCGGGAAAGCGCACTCTTCCTCTTCGTCAGGCCACATGCGATTCAGGCCGAGCCCCTCCGACGGAAGCCAGTGAGCAGTAAGAAGCGAATTGCCGCCAAACTCGTATGATTCTCTCCATCTTCTGCGGCGGTACTCAACGTCTTACCAAGGCGTTCGATCTCAGCTCGGCTGAGCCGCCGTTCGCAGGCTGCGCCAGAGGGCTCGCGGACTCCCTTGGCAGGATTGAACTCAATCCGTCCAAGACGCACTGCATGTTCGAAGATAGCGTGCAGAGCGGAGATGGTTCGCGCGGCGACTCCTTCACCTCCCGTGGTCGCACCGCCACGGCTCCCTATTCTTGGCTTTGAAGTCTTGCCGGCCGCGATGTCGGCCTGGGCGCCCTCAATGTCGCCGAGCTTCAAGGAATCGACGCGCCGTCTACCAAGCAACGGTTTGATGTGGGACTCAATTCGGCTGCGATCCATCGCCAGCGTCGAAGCCCTGATCGCGCGGCGACGTCGACCGAGGATGCGGCCTGCCCCGGCCTCGACAATCTTCCAGTCTCAAAGCTCGCCAACGGTCAACAGTCCAGCGGCTCTGCCCCTTTCGCAACCGGATAGACACCCTCGGATACGGCCACAAGCTTTTCACGGGCAAGAGTCTGGCCTTCTCGACAGTCATCAACCCGTAGCGGCCAATGACCACTCGCCGGGGACGACGGTCCAGCGAGCGAAACTGAAAGACAACACTTGTGAGGCCGGATGGCATGACCTGCACGCCGAAGCCTCGAAGCTCGCGATCCCATACGAAACTCTCTCGAACTTTGACCGCAACCCTCGCAGTTTTCGGAGGCTTTAAAGCATCCACGTCGCGTTTGGTGAGCCTTTCTTCAGCCATGTCAACTACCTGCTAGAAGTCTGCTTAGAATACGGCTATCTTGACCCAGATCGGCGCAGATTCCAAGCATCTGGCAGCAAGCCGGCGACGGCTTTGGGATACAACCAGCTGACATCGATTCGCTTCTAAGTTTTTGAATAAGAGTGCATTTTCGCATGACAGCGAAGGCCAGGACACTGTGGCGTAAGCCTCTCGGGCACCTTGCCAAGGTAGGGGTCGAGGGTTCGAATCCCTTCGCCGGGTTCGAATCCCTTCGCCCGCTCTAGATTTTCTTTGTCTGGCCCGGAGGCATGGGTGACGGATTGTACCTAAGACATGGGTGACAACCCGGGCCGAAGGGGTTGGGGCTGCAATGTTTTCTGCTCCAGGTCTAAATATCCAAGATCATAGTGCATGAGGCTGGCGAGCCAAATGCCATCGCCGGGTTCTTTGATTCTCAATCTTTGGCCTGCGAGCACGGCCGAGAGCTGGTCCTTGCGATGCAGTCAGATGCACCCGCTGGCCGTGACGAGGATACCCCTATCATGAAAAGGAAAAGCGAGGTCGGGCAGGCCTTCGTAGCGGCGGACCGGCCCTAAATAGACGGCGGAGGGCATCTCTTATCCAGCCCATCATGCGGTCTTTCGATGTGAACTCGTGCTGGAAGGCGTCAAAACGGCGCTGTTGCTGGAGGTTGTTCATCCCCGGCGGCCGGCTTGCCTCCATCTTCAGGATGAGGTGCATGCGCTCTTGGCGGCTGTTTTGCTGCGGAT
>JAFMSB010000168.1:2232-4991 GCA_017353815.1 Methylocapsa sp.
GCTCTTCCTCGAGCAGGCGGGCGACAAAGCGAAGACGCTCTTCCATCGTTCTTTCCGCGGCATCCACACCTCCTGCTTGCCAGAGCAAGCAAAAAATGTAACCCATGGGTCTTACCTATGTCTCGGGCGGCTCACCAAAGTGCCAGCGCGGATTGTTCCGCAAGATTGGGCGCTCCAGCAGGTGTAGGGCCCGCCGTAATTGCGGACGCGCGGGATTAGCTCGCGGATCTTGAATATCGAGCCGCACCGGAGGGCTCAAGCCCAGATGCGCCGATATTTTTCTCCTGCGCGGAATGCTGGGTAAGCCGCGCACCGTGACCGCGAGGGAGGAAAGACGGCAGCGGCGGCCAGTGCAATTGAACCGCCGGGGTGGAAACATGATCGGCGCAATTCTTCTTGTTTTGCTCGCCATTGGCGTATGTGTCTTCCTTTTTGTTGTGGTGTGGCGGCTTCTGGGGAAGCTATGACCTTGCGCTTCATGCGCAGCGGCGCAGGCATGCCCATGCCGCCTGGCGCGGCGGCCGGGATTGCGGAGGAAGAAGATTCCATCGAAGCGCGGCTTCGTACCGTAAGGACAAGGACGGGACAGGCCTTGGCAGACAACCATGGGGTCCCCCGATGAAGAATTTTTCGGATCTCTCGGAGCAGGAGCTTCTTGCGCTTGCGGTCAGCCTTGAGGAAGAGGATAGCCGCATCTACGGCGAGTTCGCCCATGAGCTCGACGAGAACTACCCAGACACGGCAACAATGTTCCGTGCCATGGGCCGGGAAGAGAGCGGGCACCGGCACCGACTCCTCAACCTCTATCGCAGGCGGTTCGGCGAGCACATTCCGCTGATCCGCCGCGAGGACGTGAAGGGGTTTGTCAGGCGAAAGCCGGTCTGGCTGTCGCGGCCGCTCGGTCTCGATAAGGTTCGTGCGCAGGCCGAGGTGATGGAGGCAGAAACAAAGCGCTTCTATGCCCGGGCGGCGTTGCTTTCGCAGGACGCTTCGATCCGCCAACTCCTCGGGGACCTTGCCGCGGCAGAGCGGCGACATGAGGCCCAAGCGGAGCGGCTTGAGGCCAAATATGTTCCCTCAGATGTGCGCGAGAAAGAGCGTGAGGCGGAGCGGCGGCTCTTTGTCCTGCAGATTATTCAGCCGGGCCTGGCGGGCCTCATGGACGGCTCCGTCTCGACGCTCGCGCCATTGTTTGCCGCTGCCTTTGCGACCCGGACAAGCTGGCCAACTTTTCTCGTCGGACTTGCGGCTGCGATCGGCGCAGGCATTTCGATGGGATTTGCCGAAGCATTGTCGGATGATGGCTCGCTGACCGGCCGTGGCAGCCCGCTGCTGCGTGGCCTCGTCTGCGGCCTGATGACGATGGCCGGCGGGCTTGGGCACGCGCTTCCCTACCTTATCCCGGACTTCTGGACCGCAACCATTGTTGCAGGCTCTGTCGTTCTGATCGAGCTCATCATTATTGCTTGGGTGCGCAACCGATATATGGACACGCCGCTCGTTACCGCGGCATTTCAGGTGGTGTTGGGGGGCCTGCTTGTGTTTGCCGCAGGCATTTTGATCGGAAACTCGTAGAAAAATGTTTGCATATGGGTCGCCGGGTCTTGGGGCAATTTGGCCGGGCTGGCCCCGCGAGCGAGGCGGGCAACCTCCTATGACCATCTGCTTAAATGCTGCTTGATGTATTGGATGGGCTTGCCCGGCCCTTGCTGTTTAGGCTCGATCCCGAGCGCGCGCATGAAGCCGCCATTTGGCTGCTCAAAAATTTTCCTCTGCCGCAGGCGCCTCGGGATGATCCGCGCCTTGCTATCTCGGCCTTCGGGCTCGAATTTCCCAATCCCCTCGGACTTGGGGCTGGCTTCGACAAGGATGGCGAAGCCGTAATCCCTATTCAGCGCCTTGGTTTTGGGTTCGCCGAGATTGGCACCGTCACGCCCAGCCCGCAGCCAGGCAACCCGCGCCCGCGTCTCTTCCGGCTTGCGCGCGATGAGGCGATTATCAATCGCCTTGGTTTCTGCGGCGATGGATTTGCAGCCGTCCGCAAACGCCTGGCCCTTGGCTCGCGGGCTACTGGCATCGTGGGTGTCAATATTGGAGGAAATAAGGACTCCTCCTCTCGCGCCGCGGATTATGTGCGAGGCATCGAGACGTTCGCCGATTGCGCCGATTACTTCACTATAAATATTTCTTCGCCGAACACGCCTGGCCTGCGCGATCTGCAAAAACCCGGCGCGCTCGACGATCTTTTGGCCCGTGTCCTCGGCGCCCGAGATAGACAGGCCCAGAAGTTTGGCCGCAAGCCCGTGCTCCTCAAAATCGCGCCCGATCTCTCGCTTGCCGAGCTCGACGCACTTGTGACTTGCGCCCGCGCGCGCAAAATCGATGGCATCATCGTCTCAAATACCACAATTACGCGGCCGCGTGATTTATCTGTCCCCGCGGCATCGGAGCCAGGCGGCCTTTCCGGAAAGCCGCTTTTTGGTCTTTCGACTCAAATGCTTGCCGCCACCTATATCCGCGTTGAGAATCAATTTCCGTTGATCGGCACGGGCGGCGTCAGCAGCGCGAAAACCGCACTTGCCAAGATCGAGGCAGGAGCGAGCCTTGTCCAGCTCTTAACTGCCTTAATTTTCAAGGGGCTTGGTATCGCGGAGGAGATCAAGCGCGGGTTGACCCTCCTTCTTTCGGAAAAATCCTATCCCCGGCTTGCCGATGCCATTGGAATGAGGGCGGCCTATTGGGCGAGCGGAAAACTTTCG
>JAFMSB010000169.1 GCA_017353815.1 Methylocapsa sp.
GCGGGAATAGACGCCATACATGATATTGGCGTTGGTCCATTCGAAATCGAACGCAAGCCCGATTGCTTGCCGCACTCTTACGTCTTTGAACTTGGCGCGCCTCGTGTTGAGGAACCAGCCCTGAGTCCCGAGCGGCGATTCGTCGGGGATCGTTGCGCGTATGACCTTTCCTTCCTTGACGGCGCCAAAATCGTAACCGGTGGCCCACACCGCCGAGGTGAATTCTTCGCGGAAGGTGAACACGCCCGCCTTGAAAGCCTCGAATGCAACCTTGCGGTCGCCGAAATATTCGTAGCGGATGCGATCGAAATTCGCCTGGCCGATGTTGACGGGAAGATCTCGTCCCCAATAATCCGGCGCCCGGTCGAAAGTAATGTAATGGCCGGTGTCGAAATTGCCGACCTTGTAGGCGCCCGATCCGAGCGGCGGCTCAAGCGTTGTTTCGTCGAAAGGATGGCTTTTGTAATACTCGGCCGAGAAGATCGGCTGGCCCGCGATGATCAAGGCCGCTTCCCGGCTATGCTGCGGCCTCAAGCGGACAAGCAAAATATCGTCGGCTTCCGCCTCGGCGGCATCGAGATCGCGAAGCGGCTGGCGTATCGCGGGGTGGCCTTTGGTCTTCAAAATATTAAGCGAAAAAGCAACGTCGCGCGCCGTCAACGGCGAGCCGTCATGAAAAAGCGCTTCTTTGCGCAAAAGAAAGCGGTACGCGGTTTTGTCGGGCGATATCCGCACGGCTCGCGCGACAAGCCCATAAAGCGAATCCGGCTCGTCGCCGTTTCCAGCCATGAGCGAATCAAAAATAAGGCTCATGCCGGCGGCGCCGTCGCCCTTGAGTATGTAGATATTCAAGGTGTTGAAGGTGGTGAAATTCTGATTGCCCGCGGTCGAACTTGTTTGGAGCGAAATCTCGCCTCCCTTGGGTGCATCTGGATTGACGTAAGGAAAATGCGGAAAATCGGCCGGCAGGGCGAGATCGCCGAAGATCGATAGGCCGTGGGTCTCGGTTTCCGTCGCAGCGGACCGCGCTTCGGTCACTAAAAACCGCGGCAGAACCGCGCTGGCAAGAGCAAGCCGGAGTGTGGAGCGGCGGGTAAGCAAGTTGCTATTTTGCCCAAAAATTCTGGCGCTCACAATTTTCCTTTCAGGCATAAGTTGAGGCGGACCGGATTGCCCAAAACCCAATAGGCCCAACCACGAGGATCGTCACGGAAGCGCGGGGCACGATTCAATTTGGCGTCAGAGGCTCCGGATTGTCCGACAGGCTGCGCAGATAGGCAATGATATCGGCCCGCTTCCATGGATCGCTCTCACCCGCAAAAGACATTTTGGTGCCTTCGGCATAGGCCTTGGGGTTAGTCAGAAAAAGATCGAGATCGGCGTAGGTCCAGGCCTTGCCTTTGGATTTGATCGCTTCCGAATATTCAAAGCCCGCGGCCGAGCCCTTGGCGCGCCCAACCACGCCATAGAGTGGCGGACCCATTTTGGCCACGCCGCCTTTTTCGAAATTGTGGCAGGTTTGGCATGGCTTGACGTCTGCCTCGCCCTTTTTTTCGTCCGCAGTTGCCAGCCTTTGTTCGATCGGCAACACCGCAGGCGCGGTCTCCTCTTTCTTGGTCTCGGCCGCAGCCATCTCGGATGGCACCGGAATGACATAACCGGGTTTGGCAGGCTTCGGGTAGTAAAAAATCGCATCCGAGGTCAGATGCAAAACCATCGCAAGAAGCAGCGAGGCCAAGATCGCTCCCGCGAATTTATTCAGCTCAAAAGTATCCAAATACTCGCCCCTTTTCTGCTCACCCTGCGCCTTTCCGTGGCCCACAATAGGTTAGCAGCTTTGTTTTGCCTCTCTAATAGCGCGTGAACAGCGCAGCAACAATCTCGCCCTGGCAGAGCCCGCAATATCCTGCGGCCTTCGCGGAGTCCGCAAAGGCTTGGCTGCATGCTTGCATAAGCAGGAGGCAATTATAAGATTTCATTGCAACGTGCCAGTAAATTGGCATTCTTCGCCTGGGACCGGCTGATGGTCATTCGCACCGCGCAATCTTTCCCTCCGGCCAGCGAGAACGAATGGCGCCGCCTCGTGGAGAAGGCGCTCGGCGGCAGGCCCTTTGAGAGCTTGCTTTCCGCCACTTTTGAGGGTCTCGAGATCGCGCCGCTCTATCCGCGCGCGGCGGAAGAATCCGTCAGGCCGCTGCGGCAGAATCACGGGCCATGGAAAATCGCGCAGCGAATAGATCATCCCGATCCCGAGGCCGCAAATGTCTTTGCCCGCGCGGATCTTGAAAGCGGCGCCGATGCGCTTACCCTCGCCTTTTCATCCGCGCATGCGGGCCGCGGCTTTGGCATCAAGATCGCCGGCGAGCGCGACCTCAAATCCTTGGTCGCCGGCATAGAGCTCGACCTTATCCCTTTGCGCCTCGACGCGGGTTCACGGGTTCTCGAACTCGCGCCTTACCTTGCGGCGATAGCGCGAGAGCGCCGTTTGACTTCGGCCGCGCTCGACATTGACTTCGGTTACGATCCAATCGGTGACACTGCTCTCTCGCGGCCGCTCTGCGCGAGACCGGCGGGAAGTCTCCGCGAGATCCATGCGCTGCTGCGCGATGCTGGTTTTTCGGGCCGCCTCTTGCTTGCGGATGGCCGGCCCTACCATGAAGCGGGCGCGGGAGAGGCGCAGGAGCTCGCCTGCGTTATCGCGACCGGGGTGGAATATTTACGCCTCCTCGAGACCGAGGGACTTCCGCTCGAAGATGCGCAAGACGAAATCGCCTTTCTGCTCCCGGCAGATGCGGACGAGTTTCTTTCGCTTTCCAAATTCCGCGCCTTGCGGATGCTTTGGGCACACGTCGAGTCCCAATGCGGTCTCGCGCCAAAGCCAATCCGCTTGCATGCCGAAACATCCTTCCGGATGATGACGCGCTACGATCCATGGACAAATATTTTGCGCGCGGCGATGGGAGTTTTTGCGTCTGGGACCGGCGGCGCCGATACGATCACCACCTTGCCTTTCACTTTGGCGCTTGGTCTACCGGACGGCTTCGCGCGGCGCATCGCGCGCAACACGCAGCTTATTCTCATTCACGAGGCTCAGCTTGCAAAAGTGGCCGATCCCGCGGCAGGCGCAGGAAGTTGCGAAGCCTTGACGGAAACGCTTTGCAGCCGGGCATGGGCTTTGTTTCAGAATTTCGAGGCGCGGGGCGGAATTTTGGCCGCGCTTCAATTGGGCCTGCCGCAAGGAGAAATCGGCGAAACGGCAAGGGCGCGGCGCGAGGGCCTCGCGCATCGCGCGCCCCCGGTCACCGGAACAAGCGCATTTCCCCTTATTTCTGAGGCGGAGGTCAATGTGCTCATGCCAGCTCCGCCTGAATCAGCCGGAGATCAAAAAACTCTTGCTTTGGCCTTGCAGCGCGACGCATGGCCCTATGAGATTTTGCGCTGCCAGGTAGACGCGCATGCGGGCAAATCCGGACAGCGGCCAAAAATATTTCTGGTCAAATTGGGTCCAGGGCACGAAGGCGGCCGGGCCATGGACGAGGCGGCGAATTTTTTCGCAATCGCCGGAATAGATTCGGTGCGCGCAGACATCACCTCTGGCGAGATAACAGCGAGCAGCTTCCGCGCTTCCGGCTGCAAGATCGCCTGTATTTGCGCGTCACCGGCAGTTCCAACTCAGACTCTGAGCGAAGCTGCACGGGCGTACCAAGCTGCCGGAGCTGCGCGCGTCTATCTCGCAGGGCGCTCTTCGCATGAGGACGCGACAGCGCTGCAGCGCGCGGGCATCAGCGAATTCATCTGGACTGACTGTGACGCCGTAGCTATTCTCAACGACGCCAAGGCTGCGGTGTTGCCTTGAACGACCGACCTAATTGTGCATCAGCACAGCGAGGACTGGCCAGATGAAGTCAGCAAGGTATCCAATCCTCATTCGTGCCGCTCTTATCGGAGCAGCCATAATAGGCGCAGCAAAAGTGGAGAATAGCTCCGCGGCGCCAGCCAATCATCATTTCGACGGCACGTATATTGTGAATGTTACGACACACAGCGGCAGCTGTCACAAACACAATCGCTGGACAATTTCGATATCCGGCGGGCGCATCCGCTCGGTGGGTGGTACGCGAATCAGCGCTTTGGGCCGGATCAGTCCACACGGGAATGTGCACCTAACGTTAAGGCGCTTCCATCACCGCGCCACGGTTACCGGAAGGCTTACCGGCGGGGCGGGCTCGGGTACATGGCAGTCGCCATCTTTGGAATGCACGGGCTCGTGGCGCGCGCACCGCGTAAGCTAAGAACACACTGATCTTTCAGCCTTGCCGATGAGGCCCCAACCCCGGCCCTGCTCCGGGGTCCCCCTTGGCCAGAAAAGTTGAAGTTCGCCCACTCACCGATGGTGCCCAACTATTAATGTTGCACTGCGAGTTTGCCTTGGATAATGTCCTGCAGGCGGCGGTTCGCATAAAAACAACGAAGCTCAATAACCAGCGTAGCCGAGGAGGGGTCACATGACTATGACAATATATCCGCGTCTTGCCGCAGCTGCGCTCATTGCAATGATTTGTGGAGCAGCAGCGCAGGCCGGGGATGGACTCACCGAAGTCGGTATAAAAGGAAATGACGGCATCTATGCGGTTCACGCCACGACCCAGCTGGGGACCTGCGACCGCGACAATAATTGGTTGATTTTGGTATCCGGCGGGCGGGTTCGCTCCGCAGGAGATGCGCTTTTCGCGGCGTCAGGCCAGATCAATCCGCACGGCGGCGTGAACCTCGTGTTCCAAGGCTTCGGACAAGTCGCAAAGGCAACGGGACGGGTTGCTAACGGCGCTGGCACGGGCACCTGGATCTCGCCGACGATGCAATGTTCAGGCTCTTGGAGGGCCACGCGGCGCGGCTGAAACGGCTGGCGAGGAAGCAGCCGGGAGCAGGAAGTGGGCATTTAAAGCGCGCAAGACCATATAATGGCGCGTGTCT
>JAFMSB010000170.1:0-2756 GCA_017353815.1 Methylocapsa sp.
GCACCTTGGCGAGCCACGTGCTGCCCCTCGCTTCGCGGCATAACGCCCTTTTGATCGCGGCGTTCACGAAAATTCTCTGAACGGCGGGGTCTTCGGCTGCCGCCCGGATGACTGCAACATGATCCGGTGTCCATTTCGCCGGATCGACATCGAGCCTGTCGTCGCGCACGACAGTGACTGATGACATTTCTTCGCGCTCCAGGCGCGAGAGCTCGTGACCGGGCATGGGCGTGAGCCAGATGTCGACGTCAAGGCCAATTTGATGCGAAGCATGTCCGGTGAGCATCGGCCCTCCGCGGGGCTGCGACATGTCGCCGACAAGAATGCCTGGCCAATGGCTGACCTTTGGCACTTTTTTCGCGAATCGTTCGAGAAACGCGATCAAGGCCGGATGGCCCCAGTTCCGGTTGCGCGATAGCCGCATGACCTGCCAATCCGGCCCGTTCACGGGCAGCGCCTGCCCACCCGCGAGGCAACCGCGGGAGTAAAAGCCGATCGTCCGCGCGGCCAAGGCGGCGGGCACGATCCTGCGGCCAAACAATTGCTTTGCGGGCGTCGAGGGGTTATCGGGATGGGCCAAGGGGGGCAGAAGCACCGGCTCCAAAGTGCCTTTTTCCTGCGCGAATGCGGCCCCCGCCGGACACATAGCAAAAAGAGAGATAGCAAGCGAGGCAAGGCGCAAGCGCATGAGTCCCCCCTCTTTGGCCTTTCTGCAGGCCGGCGGCATTATTGCCCTCGCAATAATGTTGGAATGTTGGCGAAGCCAAGCACAATGGCTTTACTTCAGGACGGCGATTAATGGCGCAAGATAAGTTGACAATCCATGCATAGCTGGGCACGCGCCGCCGCTGCGCTCGCCGGTTTGACCGGCGCGGCGGGAACGGGTCTCGCAGCCATCGGCGCGCATCTCGCACCAGGCACGGGAGTCAGGGCGGCCGCCCATCTCATGATCATAAACGCCGCGGCTGCCTTGGCGGCCAGTGCTTTGGCCCCGTCCGCGCCCGGGCGCGCCAGCTGGCTCGCAAGCGCCACCTTCGTGCTGCTCTCGGGCGGCTGGCTGTTTTGCGGCGACATTACGCTGCGAGCCTTGGCTGGCTTCGGGCTCTTCCCATTCGCGGCTCCTCTTGGCGGATCGCTTCTGTTTTGTGGCTGGATTGTGACGGCGGTTGCCGCGGTGATCGCTTTGCGCCCGCCGCCACGCAAGAAATATTGAAAAACGATTAATTGTCTGGACAGAGCTCCTGCCAAAGCGCAGAATGAGTCGCGTTGTCCTTTCCAGGCCGCTACAGTTTATGGTTACTGTCAAACATGCCGCGCCAAGGAGCCGCATCCTCATAGTCGAGGATGAGGCTTTCATCGCGCTCGCTTTGGAATCGGCCTTAAAGGATCTCGGTTTCGATATCGCCGCCACAGCCGGACGGCTTTCTTCCGCCCTGGAGGCCGCAAAGCACGGAGAATTCGAGGGCGCAATAGTCGATCTTTACCTTGGCCCCGAACGCGCAGATGCGGTTGCCGATGCACTCGCCGCGCGTGGCTGTCCGTTTTTCTTCATGACAGGCTATGTCGCTCCGGATCTTCCGCCGCGCCACGCAAAACGAGTGGTATTGCTAAAACCCTTCCGCCTGGAGGAGCTATTGGCGGCGCTCCGCTCGGAGTTCGGACTAGGCGATCATGCCCGGCGCGCGCCCGGGGCGGGCCCGCACGCGCATCAAGAACAACGCGCCTCGCCGGGCATTTGAGCTGGCGCCTGCCAGCCTGCCAAGACGGCGTCGGGAGATCCCGCCTTCCAGCGGGCTTTTTTGCCTAACGTTCCTCGCCCGGAGTTTTTTCCTCCGCCGAGGTGGCCTTATCTTGGCGGGACAAGGTCTTCTCCACCCGGCGCAGTTGCCAGTGCACTACGAGCCGCGCGGCGATGATTGTTATTCCAACCACCAGCATCGCCCCGATCCAGCCAATCCCATTGAGCCTTATGTCGGAGCCCATCCAACCGCCGGGCGCAAGGAAATTACTCATGACCTTCCCTCTTCTTCTTATTTTGTATCTTGCGCCGCTGGCGACAAAAACAAGCGCCTAAAACTCCAAGGCCTCCCCGATACGCGGCACCAAGACTCTTGCCGGATGGCCCTGCATTGCGGCAACGAAGGCGCTGGCATCCGGCGCGAGGACATCGAAGGTCCCATAATGACACGGGATCACGGCGGCGAAATGAAAATAGCGTTTTACCGCGAGCGCGGCCGTCTTTGCGCCCATGGTGAAGCGGTCCCCAACCGGAACAAGGCCGACTTTCGGCGCGTATATTTCCTCGATCAGAGCCATATCCGAGAAGATAGCCGTGTCGCCCATATGGTAGAGAGCCGGCGCGTCTTTGGGGGTAATGACGATGCCGTTTGGATTGCCAAGATAAATGGATTGGCCTCCGGCAATGGTCGAGGACGAATGCAGCGCATGGGTGAAACTTGCGCGAAAAGACCCTAAATCGATTGTGCCGCCGGTATTGGCCGGATTGATGTTCTCCGCGCCTTGCGCGTTAAGGTGCATGCAGATTTCATAATTGGCGATAACCTGCGCGCCGGTTATCTTCGCGATCCGGGCGGCGTCGCCAATGTGGTCGTCATGGCCGTGGGTGAGCAGAATATGGGTCGCGCCCCGCGCCGCCTCATCGGCACTTCCGATGAATTTTGGATTGCCGCTCAAGAACGGATCAATCAAGATGATTGCGCCCGGCAGTTCGATCCGGAAAGCGGAATGGCCAAACC
>JAFMSB010000170.1:2766-4974 GCA_017353815.1 Methylocapsa sp.
CGGGGATATAGCGGGCTTCCGCTCCCTCGCAAAGGGCAATTGATGGCCTCCGAGATCCTTGATCTTTGCGCGCTCGGCATGCGCCTTCGCCCTCGCCAGCGGCTGATGGGAGCCGATCTTGGCACAAAGACGATTGGCCTTGCACTCTCCGACGTCGAGCGGCGCATTGCCACGCCGCTCGTGACGATCCGGCGGACGAACTTTAGCAAAGATGCGGCTTGGCTGTCCTCGCTCCTAAACGAATTTGACGCGGGCGGGCTTGTGATCGGTCTGCCACTCAACATGGATGGAACAGAGGGGCCGGGCGCGCAAGCGGTGCGCGCCTTCGGGCGCAACTTTGCGCCGCTGTCGGCATGCCCTCTTACATTTTGGGATGAAAGATTATCGACCGCGGCAATCACGCGCTCGTTGATCGCGCAGGATGTCTCGCGCGCCAAACGCGCGGCGGCGGTCGACCGCATGGCCGCGGCCTATATCCTGCAGGGCGCGCTCGACCGGCTGCGTGCGCTTCGGCCTTCCGGATAGCGGCCGCGCGCCAGGTTCCGGGCAGCGTTGCGGCTAGCTGCTCTCAAATACGAACTCCAGGAGGTTTCCACCCGCAGCCGGGCTTGCGCGCCTCATTCCTCCCTTGCGGCGTCTGATCGCGGCGCAGCATCGCGCGGATGGGGGCGCTGTGAACTGAGATACAAAAGCGAGGAAGCGGGAAAACTCTCTCGAAGCCATACCCGCCACTCGATGGGTGGCAATTGCGAACGGACCCGCTGGCTCGGCTGCCTCCTGTTCGGAGCGCAGCATATTGGCAAGCGCGGGAAAGATGAGAACCGTCAGAACGGCTGCGCCCACAACTGTCGAAGCATGCTCGCGCGTCATATCGCCGCTCCGTACTCCCAAATATGTAATCGCCATAACGAGCGGCATGGTCGTGGATGTCATAAGGGCGAGCGGGAGCAGGTCGCGCTCGGGTAGCACTCGTTCATAGAGAGGCACCGGAACGATTCGGATCAGCAAAAAACCGGCCCAAAGAGGAGCAAGCGGATGAGGCTCGCCGGGTTCGTCACAAGCGAGGTAAGATCGAAATCGACGCGAAGACCGTGAGCCATGGCCGGTATGTCGCCATTCAGATGGCCGAAGTCGCGATTGCCAAAAATCTCCTCGCGGAGATTTTGCGTCTCATCACGGAGTTGCGGCCGCCAGCCGTTGCTGTCCCCGCGTAAAGCTTTTGTTTGTGATGCGTCACTGCAAACCACAGGAGGACTGTCGCTCCGCGTCATCTGCATCCGCGCAGTTGCCAGCAACGCAGCAAATGCCCCCCGAGCCCGAGACCGCGGTATCGAAACTGATAAAAGAAAAGGGAGCGACTATGGCAGGAGAAAAGGGACGGTGTCATCCCCTGAACAGGAGATGCAAGGAAAACGGAGTTTATGATTAGGTCTTGAGGGACGAAAGCTCATACATGTGAGCCATCTGGAGAATCTCGGCTCACCTATGGTCTTCGCGTACCACCCACCACAGGAAGTAAGTCATGGCAGAGCTCTACTGGAACTGGAAGACGTTCGAGTTGTCAGAAGCTGCTGACGGAATCGGGGAGATGTACGACGGCTTAGTGCAGCAGATGCAGCAAGCTGGATGGCAGGATGTACAGCATCAAGAAGATGTGCATGGCTACAAGCCTGGAATCGACCTTTTCGCCGCAGTTCTATACCTTCCGATCGCCGGACGCGAGTACTGGCAGATCATTGCCGTGGGAGGCGATGCCAACGGGCAGCAAGCTCAGCAGGAGATCCAGGAGATACAGCAGCTGATCAACCAGGTACTCTTTCTGTGAACGTTTTGGCAGGACCTTCATCCACAGTATCTGTCGAATCAAATCCAGGCTTTTACCCGCGAGCGGCCCAAATCTATCCAATCTCTTTCTGCATTCCGCGGTTGATCTTTGGATGGTGCGGACACATCCCGGCCAGCCTTGGTGCCGGTACGCGGATGACGGACCGGCGCACTGCCGGGCCGGGAAGGAAGCAGAAGCCCTCCGGGCGTAGCTTCCGGCGAGACTGGAGGTGTGCGGGCTTCAGTTGCATCCGGCAACACACAAATCGTCTCCTGCAAGGACAACAGGCGCCCGGCGAGCGTATCCCAACGTCAAATTGGCGTCCCCGGATATCAGTTCAGGCCGCGGCGGACGGCGGCCGCGCAGAGGAGTGAGTTCTTCTG
>JAFMSB010000171.1 GCA_017353815.1 Methylocapsa sp.
ATCCGATGTCGTCGCCCTTAAGGTCGAGGATGTCACTCCGAGTGGATCTTCAGTCGATCGGGCCACAGTCCGACAGAAAAAGACGGGGCAGTCGGCTAGGTTCGAGTTGACGAAACAGACTCGCCAAGCTGTCGACGATTACGTGAGAGCCGCTGCCAAAAAGCCCGGCAAATTTATGTTCCAGTCGGCGCGGCATGGTCGCTTGGAATTATTGTTGTCCCGCCGTGGCTTCCATCCGCGACAGCACATGCTCGAATGGCGCAGTCGAGACCCGGAAATCGCCGCGGAATGGGTTGCTGAGGGCGATAATCAGGATCAGCACCAGGGCGCCGGAGGCGGCCAACACAGCCGACATCGCGAGCTGCATCCCCAGGCTCGGCGCACCAAGAAACGAACCGAAGGCGACCGTCAGAGCCCCGCCGGCGATTAGCACGAACCAAACGATTCCCGGAATGGTGGTCTGCGCAGCGAGCAGTCTCTCTTGTCTCGCGTCCGATAGCCGCTCTATCGCCTGAATTAGAAGCGAATGCAAGCCGCCATCAGCTTGGCCTGGCGGATGAAGAGCGAGCACCATCTTGTTCAATCCGTTGAGGTAGATCGAATCCTGATCGACCATGCGTCCTTCCGCCTGTGCGGGCCATTCGACAGTCACAACACGTCGCGCGTACCCGAAGATCTCGTTCCGGATCGACGTTTTTTCGGGATCCGCAAAACCGGCTGACAGATTGTAGACGTCTCCGATCACTGCAGCCTCGGCATAGCTGGCCGCCTTCGCCTTATTGAAGCCTTCCCACGCGAGCATGGCGACGAACGCCAATAGAACGGCGTACGTCACGCCGATGATGGAGAAGATCGCGGCTGTCACGTCGTTGTGCCGCTGCCGAAGCTCGATCGGCAGCAGTCGCCGCGCGCAGAGTTCAAGCAGCACAGCGCCGAACACGGCAGCGGCCACAAGCAAAAGACCGATAGCCCAGATCGGGTACTGAAAAACCATATCGGGGCTCATGAAGCGCATGAATGTAGCCAGTCTGTTCCGGCTCACGGGAGGGCATGCACGGAAGGTACACGCGCGCGGCAGCGTCAAATGCGTTTACCGCCTGTGGCTCACTGGGTTCCACCCTCGGTCAGCGGTGCATGTACCGGCAACCGCGCAGCCAGCGCAAGCATCTGATTTCGGTTAGCATCGCGAAACGCCCGCCGCAGCGTCAAGTTGGGTTTTGACCGTAGCCTGCGCGCGCGGTTCCTCATGGATCAGCGGTCACGTTGGCAGGGAGGATTATTACCGCATCTTTCATTGGTCAGCCGATCTTACACCGGACATTGCATTCCTCAATGGGCCAAGTCATTAGAATTCACCTCACCATCGATTCCGATTGCACCAAAAATCGATCGATCCTACACACCGCAAGAGCAGGCTGCTGTCTTTGCCCTTGTAAGAAATTTTGCGGCGACGGGACAAAAATGTTTCACGTGAAACATTTTTAGAATGATTCTAAGAGCTGCAGCCCGCCTGCTGATGTGGGTACCAAGCCTTGCGCGCTCCCGCTCAGCCGGTGAAGCAGCCATCGGCGGCGCGAATTGCGACTTCGTTTTTGCGGTCTGGAAACGCATTTACCCGATGAGCCCGGGGAGAGGCTTCACGCTTGCGGAATTGGGAAAGACTTTTGTTGCGAGCACAGACGATGAAAGGCCGAGATGATCCGCGAGCAAGCCCTTGAGTACGGCGCGCAAGTCCGTCGTGGGCGCGAGGTCGCGGCCTTCGTAGAGCTGCTTTTCCTTGAGACCCGGCCAATCGACGATCACCCGCCCGCCTTTGAGCGCGCCTCCGGCGAGAAAGGCAACGGTTCCTGTGCCGTGGTCGGTGCCCGACGTGCCATTGATCTTCGCGGTGCGGCCAAATTCGGTGATGGCGATAAGGACCGTGTCTTGCCATTTCTCGCCCAAGCCCCGCTCGAATTCCCCAAAAGCGCCGTCGAGGCCCAACAGACGCGCGGCGAGCTGGCCCGAAGCGCCGCCTTCATTGGCATGGGTGTCGAAGCCGTCGAAGGCAAGAGCGGCGATGCGCGGGCCGTCATCCGCAGCCATCAGGCGCGCGGCGCCCATCGCCGTCTGGCGCATGGCCGCTGCCTGGCGCATGCCGCCCGATGGCCTCGCCGCCTCCCCAACAAGCTGCGCCGCGCTTGCCATTTGCTCCGTCGCGAGCCCCTCGCGAAGGGCCGAGGCAAGGGCCGGATCGCGATGGGTGTAAAGGTCGAGCACGCGGCGCGCGAGATCGTCTCCGGCTTGGGGCAGGGCTTGCGGCGCCCAGCCGAGCACGGGGGCAGGCCCGCGCATGACAAGCGGCGCAACCGCGCCGATACCCAGGCCGCGCAGCCGCTCGCCCGCGGGAAGGCTTGCGAGGGCGCGGTTGAGCCAGCCGGAATCCGTGCGCCCGGGACTCGGATAGCCGCTCTCGAGCACGTCCTGGCCATCGAAATGCGAGCGCTCGCGATAGGGCGTTGCCACCGCGTGCACGACGGCCGCTTTTCCCTCGCGAAAGAGCCGGGCAAAGCTTTGCATCGCGGGGTTGAGCGCAAAGAATCCATCGAGCGGCAGCGCCGGATGGTCGCCCGAATGCGACAGTGCAAGCGCGCCGTGAAGGGAGGCATAATCGGGGTCGCCAGCCGGGCCAACCGCCGAGAGGCCATCGAGCGCGCCGCGCAAAATGATGACGGCAAGGCGCGGATCGCGCGAGCCCGCGGCCTTTGCAAAGCGGGGCAGATGCGCCCACGCAAAGAGCGCGCCTGATGCGCGAAGCAGCGTGCGGCGGGAAGGGGAGGGTGCTTCGCAGTAAGTGGCCATGATCATCTCCGCTGAAATTCGGGCGACATGAACAGGATCGCAAGCGCCTGCGGGCGCGACTCGGCACGCGCCACAGCTTCCCGCGTCTCGCGCGAGGCGGCAAGGCCCGCAACCGTATCTAGCACGCTCAGCGGATTGCCGGTGTCGCGCGTGCGCTGGGCGATTTGCCAGGCCACGTCAAGGCGCAGTTTCATGGCTTCGGGCGAGGCCCAGGCGGCGGCCGTATCGGCAAAGCCATTGGGTCCCGGCGGCTGCCATAGGGGCATTCCCATTGCGTTGAGCGGGCCAAGGAAAGTTCCAGAATCGGAGGGGGTGAAACCGGTAGCTCGCGCGGCTGCGATGAGGAATTCCATGGGCGTGCGCATTTTGGTGAGCGGCGCGCTCCAGGCCGCATCGGCATCGATGAGCGCGAAGGAGACCTCCTTGAGGTCGCCCTGCGTGTCGCGGAAGACCTCGGCGAGCTGAGCGATGAGCAGCGGGGGCGGATCGTCGGCGACGAAATGGCGCGCGAGCTTGGTTGCGACATGGACTGCGGTTGCCGGATGGCGCGCAAGATCGGCGAGCGCCGCCTCGCCCTGCGCCTGCCCGGACTCGGCGTAACTCTTGCCAAGGAGCGGCTGCGCGCCCGGCTCGTGCCAGTTGGGGATAAAGGCGAAAGTGCCCGGCTCGCCATTGCGGCCTTCGCGGCCGGCAAACGTCCAGCCGGTGAGGATGCGCGCGAGCGAGGTCACATCCGCTTGAGAATAGCCGCCGCTTACCCCGAGAGTGTGCAATTCGAGAGTTTCCCGCGCCAAATTTTCGTTCAGTCCTTTGCGGCGATTACGGCCGGCCTGCGAGTTCGGCCCGATCGATTGCTGGTTGTCGAGATAAAACAGCATGGCGGGATGGGACTCGACGGCTAACACCATGTCTTTGAAGCGACCGAGCACATGGGGGCGGATCGCCTCGCGCTCGAACGGCCCCGCTGCCACGCGCACAAAAGCTCCCTTGGCGGCGGACACGGCGAAATGATTGGACCAAAAGGCAACGAGACGCTCGACGAAACCCGCCGGTGCGCCGCTCTGCTTTTGGAAAAGGGCGAGCGCCTCGGCGCGAAAAAGCTGCTGTTCGGGGGTGGGCTGATGCGGCGGCGTGGCGGCGCCTCCGGCGGGCTGCATCGCCGTTTGCGGCGGCGGTTCCGTTGCCGCACCTGCGGACGGTGATGTGGCGGCAGCTTTTGCCGCCGCCTCGCGTTCTTGCCGGGCTCGCTCCTGATCGGCGAACATTTCTTGCAAGGCGATGTGGCTTGCGGGCAGAGGGGCGGCTATCTGCGCCACGCCAGCGCTGCCCGCCTCCTGCTTCAAAAACCCGCGCGGATCAGTGGCCGCGGCGGCAAGATCGCCGGGCCGCGCGCCGAACCCGAAACGATTCAATGCTACTAGCGCGCCCCGCGGGTCAGGCCCAACCATCGCCCATCCTCTGCGCCACCTTTGCTCCGGATCGCGCTCTTTGAGAATTATGGAACAGGCGAGATGTCTATCGGATGAACAAAGCGCGATCCCGGCACGCCGGCAGGCTTGGCCATGGCAATGACACAAGCGGGCTCTGAGCCGCGAGCCTGCGCCAGTCATTCGGCTTGCCCGGCGTACCCATCGGCATCTCAAATAAACGGCTGGCAATCCTTTTTCCGGAAGGAAAGAGTGGCGAGACAGCGGCCCGCAGCCGGCACAATCCTACAAGCCGGGCAGTATGTCGATATTAGAATCATTCCAAAAATGTTTCACGTGAAACATTTTGGTCCGATTGGGGCCCAAAACCTTACCAGACCGAAGACAGCAAGCTTCGCTCAATTGAGTAAGATCGTTCAATATTTTGGCGCGATTGGAATTGGGAAGGTCGGGGTCTCTCTGGCCCCGCCCGTTCGCCGGAAGTCAGCACTGGTGTAAGGTTGGCTCAATTTGAGATTGGTGTTTGGAACTTCCGAACTGCCGTTTGGCCGCAACAACATTTGACGCCGTTGCAAAGAGGGACAATTTTTGCACCTGAGTTCTGCAGCAAGAAAGCCCTTAATATCAGTGGTCCATGATTCGTGCAAAAATCCTGGATTTATGCAAAACGCGTCCTTGATTTCAGGCGGATCGGAA
>JAFMSB010000435.1 GCA_017353815.1 Methylocapsa sp.
CCGCTCGCTTGGCCGGTAAATAGGGCTTATCCCCGCCCATTTTCCGGCATGAGAGACAACATTTGCAAGGCCGAGATAATCGGCATATTTCAGTGCCCCGCCAAGATAGCGCGGCATGCCCAGGCCCAGAATGAGGCAGGTGTCAGCCTCGCCTGCCGTCGCGGCGACACCCTCCTCGACGCAGCGCGCGGCCTCAAAAATCATCGGCAGCATCATGCGGGAAGTAATCTCCTGCGCGCTTATGTGCGATTGGCTGGCAAGCTTGCGCCCGGCAAGAAGGCGATCCGTTTGTTCGTCGATTTCCTTCCGCGCGCGGCCGCTCGTATCCGGCGTGTACTTATAGAATCCGCGGCCATTTTTCTGGCCAAGGCGGCCCGCGCGCATGAGCCGCGCAATCGCCGTTTCAAACGGCACGTCCATGCGCGGCGCGTAGCCGGCCGAGACAAAATCGACGACATGGCCAGCAATGTCCGTACCGATGACATCAATGAGATAAGCCGGGCCCATCGGCCAGCCAAAGTCTTCCATCGCACTATCAATTTCACGGAAATCGATTCCTTCTTCGACGAGATGCAGAAATGCAATCAAATAGGGCGTGAGCACGCGATTGACGGCAAAGCCCGGACAATCCTGGACCACAATTGGCGTTTTTCCCATAGCCGCCGCATAGCCGGTAACGGCGGCGATTGCCTCGGTTGAGGTCTTAGGTCCACGGACGACTTCGACTAGCGCCATTTTGGGCACGGGGTTGAAAAAATGCATCCCAACGAAATTTTCCTGGCAGCGGAGCGATTCCGCGAGTGTCGCGATCCGCAAGGATGAAGTGTTTGTTGCAAGGATCGCACCGGGTTTGGCATGCTCCTCGATTTCCCGCAGCACGTTTCGTTTGATGCCCGGCTCTTCGACGACAGCTTCAATGATCACATCGGCTTGCTCGAATCCTTCATAAGTGAGCCTCGCCGAGATCGCACCGTTGATCTCGTCGGCTTTCTTCTGAGTGAGCCGCCCAGCGGCGGCGGTTTTGGCAATAAGCTTCTGGACCTCCGCCATGCCGAGATCGAGCGCCGCCTGAGAGATATCTTTCATGACGATGGGCACGCCACTTAGGGCGCTTTGATAGGCGATGCCCCCGCCCATCGTTCCGGCGCCGCAAACCGCGGCTTTTGCGACACTTGGCGCACCTTTTGCGAAGCGGCGCGCGGCCTTCTTGACCGCTTGCTCGTTGACGAAGATCGCAACGAGAGAGCTCGCCGCTTGAGTCTTCGCAACCTTGCCAAAAGTCTGGGCTTCCAGCGCCAAGGCGGCATCGCGGTCAAGCGTTGCTGCCGCCTCAAGCAGCTCCACCGCCATTCGCGCGGCGGGCATGTGCGGCAGCGCTTTGACGGCCTGAGCCTTGGCCCCAGCAAGACACGAGACTGCTTCCTCTTTGGCAAGACTGAGGCTGCCCTTCATGCGCTGGCGCCGTATCTGCCAGTCGTCCTTGCTTGAGATCGCAGCATCCAGCAGCGCACCCGCGGCAAGCAGCAGCTGGCCC
>JAFMSB010000172.1 GCA_017353815.1 Methylocapsa sp.
GCCGCCGTCGAGTCCAGCAACGGAACGCCGGAGAAATCGATGATGAAAGCCTTTGGATGCTCGGCGAGTTCATCAAGGGTCGCAGCAATGCTTGCTGCGGTGCCGAAAAAGAATGCGCCAAAAATCCGATAGACGAGAATGTCCGGATCAGCCGCCAAAGCGCTCTCGCGGGGGCCGGCAAACCCGCTTCCCGCATCCTCATCCTCTTCTGCGCGCGGCCCAACTTTTTCGATTTCAACGGATTTCGCAATCCGGTTGAGATACAAAAGCGTTCCCAGGCCGAAACCGCCCAGTATCCCTGCAGTCAGGTCATGAAAAATCGTGAGCAAAAACGTGGTCAGAAGAACCGCCGCGTCGCTGCGAGAGCTGCGCAGCAGGAGCGCAAATGCGTGCCTTTCCGCCATGGTCCAGCACACGGCGGCAAGCACAGCAGCAAGGGCGGCGAGCGGAACAAATTTGGCGAGGGGGGCAGCGCAAATAACGAACAAAAGCAGAAATAGCGAATGCAGCATCCCCGAAACCGGGCCTTTGGCGCCGGCCCTGACATTGGCGGCGGTCCGGGCGATCGTCCCCGTAACGCATATTCCGCCAAACAGCGCCGAGAAGATGTTGGCCGCGCCTTGCGCCACGAGCTCGGCATTCGAGCGGTGCCGCCCTCCGGTCATGGAGTCGGCAACCGTAGCGGACAAGAGGCTCTCGATGCTGCCAAGCAGAGCGAAGGAAAGCGCGGCCGGGAAGACCGCAACAATCAGATCCAGAGATAGGTGGGGAATGGCAGGCGCCGGTAGCGCTTGAGGTATGCCGCCGAAGCGCGAGCCGATGGTTTCGAGAGGCATATGGACCGCTTGAACGAGGACTGACACGAGCGCGACAGCGACAAGCATGGCCGGCCATTGCGGCCGGAATTTCCGGCAAACGACGATGATGGCGATGGTCAACCCGCTTGCCGCCACGGAAGGCATGCCGAGACTTGGCAGCGCTTGATGAAGCGCAACGATTTTTGCAAGCAGCGGCCCCGGCTCGGGGCCGTTGAGTGTGAGGCCTAGCAGATCCTTGATTTGACTTGTGAAAATGATGATCGCAATGGCTGCGGTAAAGCCGACGGTCACGGGAAAAGGCATGAATTTTATAATGCTTCCGGCGCGCAGACACCCGGCGGCAATCATAATCGCGCCCGCGAGCGCCGCCGCCATAATAAGTCCGTCGACGCCGTGTGCTTGGACGGTTGCGGAAACAAGCACGATGAAGGCTCCCGCAGGGCCGCCAATTTGAAACCGGCTGCCTCCAAGCGCCGACACAATAAATCCGCCCACGATCGCGGTGTAGAGCCCGCGCTCGGGCGCAACCCCGGATGCGATCGCAATGGCCATCGACAGGGGTAAAGCAACAACGGCAACGGTCAAGCCAGCCGCGGCATCGCTTTTGAATTGGGCTTTGCCATAATCCTCTTGGAGAACTGTCCAGAGCTTGGGAACGAAAGGTTTTGACAGAATGAGATTCAAATCGCGCACCCCAAATCCGGGGGCCTCCTGCTGAAAATGGGTTAGGATTTCGTTGCAGCGCACACATGATTTTTGCGCGCTGCAACGGCAGTTGTCAATTGCGGCCAGGGACCACACCAGTCACCGGAATTTCCTTTCGGATTTGTTAGCAAACGGATTTGTTAGCAAACTGAGCTTGCCTCAAATCCGGGCCCCCGCCGCTCCGGCATAATCCCCAGACCAAGGTTCCTGTTGGAACCGGAAGGCGAACCAATCGTTAGAAAAGGACCGGGAGACATCGGCGGGGCAGCGATCTTCATTGCCGCAAGGGCCAAGCCAATTCGGGTTGCTTTTGCAATTCGAAACAAGTCCGGTTCAAGGACAGATAGCGGGCACCCAGAGAATGTATCAGGATTTGCCGCATATCAGGGCGGACAAAAATTATGGCTCAGCTCTCTGATGTAGCCCAGGATTTGCTCTCGGCCGCGCTCGCTGCCCCCTATCTCGACCGGGACGAGGAGCATGACCTGGCCTGCCGCTGGCGGCAACAGGCCGACGAAAGAGCTATGCATCGGCTTGCCCGGGCGCATATGCGTCTTGTGATCGCCCTTGCCGTAAGGTTCCGCCGTTACGGGCTGTCACTCGCGGATTTGATCCAGGAAGGCCACGTCGGGCTCTTGGAGGCAGCCGCCCGCTTCGAACCGGACCGCGACGTGCGCTTTTCAACCTACGCGACCTGGTGGATCCGGGCTGCGATGCAAAATTACATATTGCACAATTGGTCGATTGTGCGAGGCGGCACGAGCTCAGCCCAAAAGGCTCTGTTTTTCAATCTTCGCCGCATTAGGGCGAAATTGGCGCGCGGCGGAGGCGTCAACGGCGATTCTCATGTCTTCGGGCAGATTGCCGAGGTGCTCGGAGTTTCTTTCTCGGATGTCGAAAGCATGGACGCCCGGTTGACCAGCCCGGATCTCTCCTTGAGCACCCAAGCAGGGGATAGCGATCCTTCTTTAGGGCGCCAGCGGGCGGTGGTCCTTGTCGACAACAATCCGCGCCCGGACGAAATCGTCCGCATGGTCATCGACAATGACCGGCGGATCGCATGGTTGAACGAGGCTTTGACCGCGCTTTCCGACCGCGAGCGCAAGATCCTGCGGGAGAGGCGCCTTGCCGAAGAGACGGCGACGCTTGAAGCGTTGGGGGGCCGCCTCGGCATCTCAAAGGAGAGGGTCCGTCAGATCGAAAGCCGTGCGATGGAAAAGTTGCGGGCGGAACTGACAAAGCGCCATGCCGAAATCGCAAGCGAAACTTGGGCCTAAGCTTGGCTTTTCTCCGGCGGCCGCCGGAAAGCTTTCCCCCCTCAGGTTTTCCCCAAGAGTTTCGACCGCTTCAGCCGGTTTGCGGCAAATAACAGCCAAATCTGAGCAAATTGCCTTAAGCTAAAAGCGCGAATCACGCGGAAAAGCTTGGGTAGTATTGTTGCGCTGCATCCTGCGCCGGCTTTAGGCAGGGGCAGGCGCGGAGCGACAAAGAGCGAGAAAGATTGTTCCGGCCGCTTGACGGAGCGGATAGGTTAGGGTTCGGTCGAGACAGGCCATTTTAAATAATGCGGGCGGCAATCGGCCGGGCGTGCCGGCGCTGCCGCAACATCAACGGAGGCAAAAGGATGACAACAGGCAAGAAAACCACGCCCGCGGCGGGCAAGACTTCGAAGTCGTCTGCAGGGGGAAAGCCCGCGCAGGCGCCGAATGCCTTCTCCAAGCCATTGCAGCCCTCAAAGGAGCTTGCGGCGGTTGTGGGGCCAGATCCTTTGCCGCGCACCGAAGTCGTGAGCAAGTTGTGGGACTACATCAAGAAGCACAAGCTGCAAAACGAGGCCAATAAACGAGAGATTCTCGCCGACGAGAAACTGGCAGCAGTATTCGGCAAGAGCAAGGTCACCATGTTCGAGATGAACAAATTCCTTGCGCAGCATCTGAAATAAACCCGGCGCGGCTGCTGTGCCATCCCCCCATCCGCTTCACTCCGGCGGAGAAAGCGGAGAATCACGTCTCCGGCTTCCATGATATTTCGCCGGGGTAACTTGGGAAATGCCTCTTGAAATACCGGGAGCTGGGTGCCAGCGAGCTTAAAGTGCCGGCCGTTTCGCTTGGTTCTTGGCTGACCTTTTCCGGCGGGATTGAAAAGCGGCAAGCGGCGGCCTGCATTCATAAAGCGCTTGACCTCGGGATCACGTTCTTTGACACCGCCAACGTTTATGGCCGGGGTGCTGCCGAAAGCGTGCTTGGCGAGACGCTCGCAGGTTTAAAGCGCGACTCCTTCCACTTGGCGACCAAAGTGTTTTTCCCAATGAGCGAGACCGACAAAGGTCTTTCCCGCGCCCAAATCGCAAAACAGCTCGATGCTTCGCTAAAGCGCCTGCGCGTGGATTATATCGATCTCTACCAGTGCCATCGCTATGATTTCGAAACCCCGCTCAGCGAAACGATGGAGGCGTTGAGCGCGGCTGTCCGTCAGGGAAAGGTGCGCTACATCGGCTTTAGCGAGTGGCCGCTCGAGAAAATCGAGGCGGCGGCGGAAATGGAAGGTGTTGAACGCTTCGTATCAAGCCAGCCGCAATATTCGATGCTCTGGCCCGCGCCGCAGGACGCGATATTCCCCCGCTGCGCCGAGCTCGGAATTGGCCAGATCGTTTGGTCACCGCTGGCTCAAGGCGTGCTCACCGGAAAATACAAGCCAGGCAGAGCGGCCCCGCCCGAATCGAGAGCAGCCCATCCAACAATGGGCGCGTTTCTCCCCGACCAATGGTTCGAACGCCCGGTGCTCGAGGCCGTGCAACAAGTGGAGCAAATTGCCAAGAAAGAGGCGGGCATGAGCCTCGCTCAATTCGCCCTCGCTTGGGTGCTGCGCAGAGCGGAAGTCTCGTCGGCGATCGTGGGCGCGAGCCGCCCGGCGCAAGTTGCGGAAAATGCTTCGGCAGCCGATATGGAAGTTGCTGCCGAGTTGTTCACAAAGGCGGAGGAAATTTTGTCGCAGGCGCTTTAGGCGCAGCGCGCTTCCTATCCCTCGCCCGGGCGGGCAAGCCGGGCAAGAGCCTCGTCCTCCTTCAGCTTTGTCCCTGTGGATCCGATAATCCGGGCGAGAGCCAGGATCGCGAGGATCCGCCTCGCCCCTTCCTCCAGACAGAGCCCCCCGGGGCGGATATTCGAGACGCAGTTGCGGTCCGAATCCTTTGTCTGACCCGGCTTCGGATCGAAGGTAAGGTAGGCGCCAAGACTATCCGAGGATGAAAGGCCCGGGCGCTCGCCGACAAGCACAGCCGCGAATGCGGCGCCTTGTCGCGCTGCGATTTCATCGCCCAAGGCAACCCGCGCCTGCAGCGCAATCACTGGAGGGGCAAAACCAATTTCCGGCGCCATCAACAACATCTTGCAGAGCGGCACGGCTT
>JAFMSB010000173.1 GCA_017353815.1 Methylocapsa sp.
TCGCGGATCGGCAGCGGAGGCACTGCCCCGGTTGAGTTCTTTCGCAACGTCGATGACGAGCGGCTGGGAGGTCCCTTGGCTGCCGGCGCGGACAATTTTTACCCCGCCCAAATTGGCGATTTCCTCTGTCCCGGGTCCCGCCGGCGCAAGAAGGGGATCAGGCGGCTGTTCGCGAGACACAATTGAGGCTTTCCATGCTTGGGCCGCCGCCGCTTCTGCGGCAGGAAATTGGTCCGTCTCTTGGGCCGCGCCTTTGCCGGCCTGTGGCTCTCGAGATGCAACATCGAAGGACGGAAAAACAGCAAATGTCGCCGAGCCGCCAACGAAACCTATTCCCGCCAAAATCGCCGCAGCAATTATTGCCTTCCTGCGGCCGGGGCGCGCCTTTGTTGGATTTTGCCCCAGGGGAGACGTCAGATCATCGTCCGTTACGGCATTGCCTTCGTGCCCCGGCCGCAAAAATGCCCAGTTCACAATCCGGCTCACTCCTCAAAGGCCTCTCGAATTCAAAGCTGAACGAACTATCTGGGGCACAACCGCTTCGCTTTTTTGCTCCGCCGGGCCCTAGAATAGCCATTTCCCGTGCAGGGCCGCACGCGCCCCACGGGGCAAACGGTTCGCGGCGATATTCCTGGATCAAGCTTGCGCGGGGCCATCCCCCTTCCCCGCCACTCAGAGAACATGCGCGCCTCCCGAGAGTGACTAAGATGGCGCGCCATCACCGGCTTGCGAAGGAGGAGGCCTTGCCGGCTAACAGAGAAATACGGCTGCTGCGATGCCGCCAAGGACTGCGAGGACAACGCCGAACTTGACGAGCGATGGCAGCCGCAATCATATTGCCCTTCGTTGGCATGGGGCCGGCTTTTTTCAGCAAACTGGATTTGCGTCGTGAACCACCGAAAAGGCACCGTTGGTTCCTTACCCGCGCCCGGCACCCGGACTTTTGACAGTGGCGTGCCTCAGAGGTTTCGTGCCTCGAAGCCGTCGCAGCTTTGCCCTTAGGGCGGCGCCGCAGAAAAGCGCAGGCGGGGAGGAGCGGCGGAAATGCCTTTTAACGACCGCGCCGCTGCCGGCCGCCGCTTGGCGGAAGCGCTCGCTCGCTATCGGGGGCAAGCTCCAGCCGTGCTGGCGCTTCCCCGCGGCGGCGTGCCTGTCGCGGCCGAGGTTGCGCGGGCGCTCCGGGCGCCGCTTGATCTTATCTTGGTCAGGAAAATTGGCGTTCCCAGGCAAGCTGAGCTTGCCATGGGCGCCGTTGCCAATGGCCAAAATCCGGTTGTCGTGCGCAATGAAGATATCATTCGTTATGGGGGCATAAGCGAAGCTGAGTTCGAGGCCGTGCGGGACATGGAACTCGGCGAGATTGAGCGGCGGCGAAGGCAATATCTTGGGGGCCGCGCACGAATAGCCGTTTCGGGGCGCGCCGTTATTGTGATAGACGACGGAATTGCGACCGGCGCATCCATGCGCACGGCCCTGCGAGCGCTGCGCAGCCAGCAGCCGCGCGAGCTCGTGCTTGCCGTTCCCGTCGCCGCCAAGGATACGATCGCGGAGCTGCGCGGCGAAGCCGATACCATCGTTTGCCTCGAAACTCCGGCGTGGTTCGAGGCTGTCGGTGCCTTTTACCGCGATTTCCGGCAGGTCACCGATGCCGAGGTCATCGCCATTCTTGCCCAGCATACAGGAGATTCGCCGAGTATCGAGTGAAGCTGGATGCCAACCGCCTCAAATCCTGACCTGCGTCGAAAAACGGGGAGAGGCGCGGGAGGATACGCGAGCTTGCGATTGCACACACAAATGGCGACAGTTCATACCTTGGCAAAGGCAAAACACCATGCATTGATTTTGCTGGCATTTTTTGCGCGCTTGCCGAAAGGACGAAAGCCTAACGAATGGAAGCTGATTACGGACCTGCCAGTGCGCGGGCGCGCCGAAGCTATCGAGAAGATCAACCGGTACGCCATGCGCTGCCGAAGAGTTCGAAATTGCGCACAGCTCAGGGTTCGCTAATTTGATGGCGGTGTTCTGCATTCTCAATTGGAGGGTTCTGTGGCGACGATGCCGGTCCGGACCACGCCCGAAGCATCGCCTTCAGTTGGGCTGACGGATTCTGAAATCGCCTAGCTTAACCATCTCGTGATGAGTGATGGTGGTAATCGGCGTTGCAAGTCCGGCACGCTCTCCTTACTACCTTATGAAGCTCGCCAGGCTGGCTATCTCGCGAGGGCTGGTGATCCGCCATCGGGTAGCATTGTCGTCTGGCGCGGCCTGTCGCGCCCAACCGATATTGAGATCGGCGCAGAAATCGGAGCGATGGCACTTGTGGGTAATTGAAAGCTTCGCCGCATGCTTACGTTCCTATGTCACTACCCGGAGGATCACTTGGTGGGCGGCAGGCGCCTACCAAATGGTGAAAACAAACAAGCGCAAGCCATCGGAGGCATGCAATGGCGCTGAAAGACCTGCTCGTCCACGTTGATCAGACGGAAGCTGCGCTCCTCCGCTTGCGCCTTGCTGTTGATCTGGCCTGCCGCCACGCCAGCCAGCTGACCGCCCTTCACGGGTGAGCGTGCAACGGCATAGCTTGGGCTTGTCTCGGCTGAGCAACTCGACCGTCTGAACGGACGTATCGCGGCATCGATCGACGGAGCGGCGGAACACTTGCGATCGGCGTTGGGGGTCTTTAAGCACAAGCACAATCTGAATGCCCAATGGCGCTGCGTGGATGGCTTGGCATCGGTCGTGGTGCCCCAGCACGCCCGTTATACCGACCTCTCTATTCTGGGCCACGCTGCCGACTCCCTCGAATACACTTTTTCTGAACAGGTGCTTTTCGTCACTGGGCGGCCGGTGATGTTTATCCCTGTCTTTGGCTCGTTCGAGACACTGGGCAGCCATATTGTGGTAGCTTGGAACTCAAGCCGGGCCGCGGCCCGGGCGGTCAACGGCGCGCTACCGCTGATCGAGCGTGCCGTGCGGACAACGGTGCTCACGATCAATCCAGCAGACTTCATTGACCGGCACGGCGCGCTGCCAGCAGAGCGGAGGGTCGAGCACCTCAGGCGGCATGGCGCCTCGGCTGACGCAACCCGGCTCGAGAAGGTTCCGGTACACTCGATTGCCGACGCGTTGCAGGCCGAGGCGCGCGCACTCGGTGGCGACCTGCTCGTCGCGGGCGCTTTCGGCCATCCGAAAATATGGGAAAAGTTGCTGGGCGGGGTCACCCGTGACCTGCTCGCACGGATGAGCTTGCCAATTCTGATGTCACATTAGTTAGACCTATAAAGTAGATCGCAGACAAAAGACTCGCCCCGGTAAAGTTGCCGTTTCTCGACCATGGTCACGATTTTGCGGCGCGGTGCGTGCCGCAATGAACGACCTTGAATACGACCGAATTGCGCAACGCCGTATCGGTCGCATCGAGATTGCGTTCGCACATGACGCGTTCCGCCGGCTGCCGCGTGTCAAGCTTACCGTCGACCCGCAGTTGCCGCACGCAAATACCCGTGATCACGCCTTTCTGGAAGAAGCCGTGACTGACGATATACAGCGCGCGGTTGCGCTCGCCGCGTTCGAATAGGCGGATCGAAGCATTGATGTGAGTGAAATCGTGCCGCGCTTGGGCGATCAGCGCCTCATACGCGGCAATCGCTCCGCCGATCTCAGCACCCTTCTGTTTCAATGTCGGGATCATGAGAGTCTCTTCCCTACCACAAAGGATCCGAAAGCAACCGCCCACGCGCAATTCCAAACTTGATGCACTTGCTGCCTGACGCCGAGCTTTTCAATGAAGAGGTCTTCGATAACCTTACCCATGCACGCCAAGCGCTCAGCCGATGGCGTAACGATTACAGCAATCTCCGCCCGCATTGGGCGCTCGGTCGATTTATGTGGCAGAAGCGCGCCGCGCGCTTGAGCTCTTGGATGGCTCCGTGCCCGGCGCGCTCGCCAAACCACAACCGATGGAGTATTCAGCCCAGTCCTCCAAGCCAAAATTGCATTGACAACACAGAAGGCCGCACTTTGCCAGTCTGATGGTCGTGATCTATGTGGAGAGTCCAAGGAGAAAACTCGATATCTTTATCGAAAACCCTTTCGAGGTCGTCCTCGGATACACCGCAGATTGCGCAGCAGCCTTTATGGTCTTCGTAAAATACGCGAAATGTCTCGTTGGTGAATCCACACTTCTTCAAACTGCTTGGGGAGCGCTTCTTCATCGGCTGTCCTCCATGCAGTCCGAATAAGAATAAGAAGGGTCAAGCCCTCGAACGGTGGCCCGGCTGATAACTCCCGTACAGCGCCCAATACAGGAATGCTGCAAAGCAATGCCAAGCAAACTCGCGGTTAACGAACATGCTAATGGGCATTGGTAATATTGTCAGAAAGATTGCTAAGCCTGGTAAGCGAAAAATTGTTGTTTCTAAAATTGAGTCCATCCTATCTTTCATCACTTTTCTCCTGTAATAAAAATCACAAATCATAATCCCTTGCACCAATCCTCGTGCCGTTTTTTGCACTCGGCGAGATCGCGTGCGTTGAGCTCTTTCGCCTTTTCAGCACAAACTTTGTCCTCTTGCTCTGTGCAAGGTTCCGGCCCGGAAGTACAAAGAACGGAATCAACTCCCGGCTTGCAACCGTGATAGCAACCGCCCGATGTGCAATAAAATGCCGCTAGGACAATCAGCGTCTTCATCTGTCTCTCCCTTCCGAGAAATAATATGGCGAGTAACATGCGTGCCACTCTTTGCCCTGTGCTGCCGAACCAGATACGAAGCACCACTCACACTTAGCGCGGCAAGATAGAATGCCAGCTTGAGAAGGTTTCATGCGATCTGCAAACCGCAATAAGCGCGCCCGACGAAGCCAACAGCTATTAGAATGAGTGGGATCATTCCTTCTTACTCTCAAGAAGAGATGCAAAAACCGGCGCG
>JAFMSB010000436.1 GCA_017353815.1 Methylocapsa sp.
CCCGCCGCTTGGCGAGAGGATGGCCGTATTCACGCCGATGACTTCGCCCGCCATGTTGAAGAGCGGCCCGCCCGAGTTGCCCTTGTTGATCGCGGCATCAGTCTGAAAATAATTGTCATAGGGGCCCGAGTCGATGTTGCGGTTCCTTGCCGAGATAATTCCTGCTGTGACCGTGCCCCCAAGTCCAAATGGATTGCCGACGGCCATCACCCAGTCGCCAACCCGCATCTTGTTGCTGTCGCCGAACTTGGCTGCCTTAAGAGGTTTGTCCGGCTTGACACGGAGCACCGCAATATCGACCTTCTGATCCGTGCCGACGATTTCCGCCTTCAGCTTATGTCCGTCGCTTAAAATCACGGTCACTTCATTGGCGTCATCAATGACATGCTTGTTGGTTACAACGGTTCCCGAAGGATCGATCACGAAGCCGGAGCCGAGCGAGTTCGTTTTGCGTTCGTGCTTGCGTTGATCTGGCCGCTCATTGCCGCCGCGCTGATGGCGGCGGAAAAATTCCTCGAAAAGATCGTCAAAGGGAGCTCCCGGCCCAAGTTCCGGCATATTTCCGGCGCGCCGGTCGTCGATCGTCTGGGTCGCGGAAATATTGACGACCGAGTCGGTGACCGAATCGGCAAGTTCGGCAAGGGATTCCGGGCCGCGCGCAAAAGCGCGGGACGCTGGCAGCACGGCACCTCCGGCAGCGCCCAAAGCAAGCGCGCAGCCAAGCATGATTGCGCGGGCTTTTGTCCGCCTTTGCCAAGCACCGGCCGCGGCTGTCTCAGTGCGGCGGCTCTCCGGACATGCACCCATAAAATCTGCCTCCTCGAGCGAATCCGCTTCCGCCGGGATAAAAACATCTTTTTTCCCGCGCTGCGCCTTACTACTACGAATTGCCGCGAAACTCATGCGGCTTTTTTGCAGGCGCTTTATCGCTTCGTCCACGCTGGGCGGCGCCCTTATCCGCGTGCGAAGAGCGCCCATTCCCAAGCGCTCCAACCCGTCCTGGTCAAATAGGGAACGCAAAGCCGATAGCGCCCGAAGGCTGCCCGTGTTCATCCGGCCGCAAGAGCGGGCCTTGCGCCCGCGGCGGCCTTCAAATCGGAGTAATCGCGGCCGGTTTGCACCGCATAGGCCATCGCGAAAGAAGCAAGCGCGTCATCTAAAACCTTCGACTTTCCCATATAGCCCGCAAGAACCGCAGGCTCGCCCGTGCGGGCATGGGCCCTGGCAAGCGTCCGGGCGCAAAGATTCGCATAAGGGCCAAGCGCCCGGCCTTCGATGAGCTCGCTTATCGTACCAAGCCGCCGGTTCTTCAGCTGGCGGATATAAAACTGGCGCCTCGTTTTCGGATCTTCAGTCCAGCCAAGGAAAATATCGCTTGCCGCTTGCAGTGCGCGCTGGCCTTGAACGACCCGGTTGCCCTGCTGGACCGGCTCCGGCAGCGGCGCGGCAAGTTTTTCAAGCACCGAACGCAGCGCCTGTTTGACCTGAAGAAACACCGGGTCTCCATCAGCCGTCACGAAGAGG
>JAFMSB010000174.1 GCA_017353815.1 Methylocapsa sp.
GGCCGCGCATTTGGGATCAAAAAAGACAATGAGGTCGACATCGCTCGAGTAATTGAGCTCGCGGGCGCCAAGCTTGCCCACTCCGAGAACGGCAAGGCCGCAGCCTTTTTCGGGAGCGCTTGCATCGGCAAGCTTTAGACGTCCCGCTTCGGCGGCAGTGCGCAAAAGAAAGCCAAGCGCCACGGAAATAAGCCGGTCCGCCGCATGCGAGAGGGCTTCGGTTGCCGCAATCACATCGAAGGCGCTGCCAAGATCGGCAAGAGCGACAATGAGCGCAACTTCCTGCTTTGCAAGCCTGAGCGCGCGCATGACCGCTGCTTCGCTCGCTCCTTCGCCCGCCGATTGGGCAAGACCCGCAAGGCAACTCTCAAGGCTGGCTTCGGGAGCCGCGCCAAGGCAGCGCTCGAGCCTCGCCGGGTCGGCCGCAGCGAGACGCCAGAGAAACGGCGAATGGACCGCAAGCGCCAGCAGAAGATCGCGCACATGAGGCTCGCTTGCGAGATCGCGCAATCTTGCATCGGCTGCCAAAAGGCCCTCAAGCCGGGATTCGGCGATTGGCACGCCGCCACCCAATGGCGCGCTCTGCAGCCGCTGCCAGAGCGGCAGATCGCTCCTCATGCGGCTACATCCGGCCGAGCAATGGCGAGCGGCGCCCGCGGCTCAGGCCGCGCAGAAAATGCAGGCAGCGACAAGACGGCGCGAAGCCCCGGCTTATTATCCTCGATGCGCAACGTGCCATCATGCAGCCGGGCAACCGCGGCGGCAAGCGACAGGCCTAGCCCCGAGCCCGGCCGCAAGCGCGCATTCTCGAGCCGGACAAAGCGGCCGAGCACGCGCCCGCGGTCACCTTCCGCAATGCCCGGTCCGCGGTCGGCCACGTGAAATTCGATTTTGCCGCCGTTGCGCTGCGCCGAGAGCTCGATCGCCGCCGCCTCCTTCCCGCCGTTCGGGCCTGGCCGCGCCTGATCCGGGACGCCGTATTTCAGCGCATTGTCGATGAGATTTGCGAGCGCTTGGCTGATGAGTTCGCGGCTTCCATGCAGCCGCAACCCGGCTGGCGCAGATTGAGAAATTGCAAGCCCGCGCTCTTCGGCCACCGGCTCATAAAGCTCGCCGACATCCTGGATGACCGATGCGGCATCGAAATCGCTCATGCCCTCGCGCCCGGCTCCTGCCTCGGCGCGGGCGATGCTGAGCAGGGCGTCGAAGATTTGGATCAGACGCTCTGATTCCTCAAGCGCCTTTTCCAGGGCCGCGCGATATTCCTCGCGGCTTTTGGCGCCGCGCAGCGCCTGCTCCACGCCCGCGCGCAAGCGCGTCAGCGGCGTTTTGAGATCGTGCGCGATATTGCCGGTGACTTCCTTCAATCCCGCCATGAGAATGCTGATCCGGTCGAGCATGGCGTTGAAATTCTGCACCAGCCGGTCGAACTCGTCTCCAGTCCCGGCAAGGCGCAGGCGGCCCGAAAGGTCGCCGCCGACGATCGCTTGGGCATTGGCGTTGATGTGGTCGACACGCATCAGGACGCGCCGGGCAATCCAAAGCCCGCCAACGGTTCCGATGAGGACCAGCCAAAGGACGGAGGTGAGAAGCGTCCGGGCGAGGAGTTCGCGCAGCTGCTGGCCTTCCTCGAGATCGTGCCCAACCAACAAATGGAAGCCGCCTTGCAAAACAAACACACGCGCCAAGGCCTTGCGTTTTCGGCGAATGTCACCTGCCGGCTGGTATTCCGTCTGGACAAGGCCGCTCGCGCTCAATATCGCGGGCGGCAGCCTTGCGATATTGCCGGCGATCGGTTCTCCCGCGGGCGTCGTAACGAGATAGAGTCCGGCGCCGGGACGGTGGGTGCGTCTTTGAATGATCGTCACAAGACGGTGCAGGCCGCCTTGCACATATTGCTCGGAGAGCCCGGCGATATCCGCATCGATGGCCTTGCCGACTTGCTGATCGATCAAACGGTCCAAATTCCAGCCGACATTGCTAAGGACAATGCCCGCGCCCGACGCGAAGGCCACCAAATAGGCTAGCGAGAGCTTGAAGACCGTGGTGCGAAAAAGCTTAGCGAGAGCCATCGCGTATCATATAGCCTGCGCCGCGGATCGTATGCAGGAGGGGCGTCTCATAGCCCTTGTCGATTTTTGCGCGCAGCCGGGAAATGTGAACGTCGATCACATTGGTCTGCGGGTCGAAATGGTAATCCCAAACATTTTCGAGCAGCATGGTGCGGGTGACCACCTGGCCGGCATTTTTCATCAAATATTCGAGCAGGCGGAATTCACGCGGCTGCAAAGGTATTTCCTTGCCGTCGCGAGTGAGTTTATGGGCCAGCCGGTCAAGCTGCAGGCCATTAACACGGTAGACCGTTTCCTCGCTTAAGCCAGCCCCCTTGCGCCGCGCGAGCACCTCGACACGCGCCAATAGCTCAGCAAAAGCATAAGGCTTGACGAGATAATCGTCGCCGCCGGAGCGCAAGCCCTTGACTCGATCGTCAACCTGGCCGAGCGCCGAGAGAATGAGCACGGGCGTCTCGATTTTCTCCGCACGCAAGCTGCCAATGAGCGTCAGCCCGTCGAGCTTCGGCAGCATACGGTCGACGATCAAGACGTCATAGATCTCCTCATGGGCCCTGGCCAGACCCTCGAGGCCGTCCCCCGCATGATCGGCAATGTGACCCGCCTCGCGGAAGGCCTTGATTATATATCCGGCCGCTTCGGAGTCGTCTTCGATAACGAGTATGCGCATGGGCCGAGTATAGCCGATCGGCGCACAAAGCAGCAGGCCGGAAGGGAATCTTCCGGCCTGTCGCCTTCATGAACCAGCGCCATGACGGGGGGACATGGAGCGGCCCAACCGAGCCCGGGGGACAGGCTCAGGAAGCTGGATTGACCGCGATGGCGACGAAATGCGTGCCCTCGCTGGTCTTGACCCGCAGCAAAACCGCCTTGCGGTTGTCCTTCTTCGCCTCGGCGAGCGCCGCCGTAATATCCGCGGGCTTGCTCACCGGATGGCCGCCAGCCTCCAAAATCACATCGCCGACCTGCATGCCCTTTTGAGCGGCAACACCGTCGGGATCGATATCGACCACGGCCACCCCGTCCTTGCCAGCGCCCTGGACCTTTGCCGCCGGGGCAAGCGTGAGGCCAAGACCTTTGAAGACGTCGTTTTCCGGGCCAAGGCCCGGCCGTATGGCGGCTTCCTTCTCCTCGGGCAAGGAGCCAAGCTTTACCGAGACGGTTTTTTCCGAGCCGTCATGCCAGTAGGTCAGCTGCGCCTGCTTGCCCGGGCCGAGAGCGGCCACCTTACGCGCGAGCTCGCGCGGGCCGTCCACCCGTTCCCCATCGACGCCAAGGATGACATCACCCGATTTAAGGCCCGCGCTGCTCGCCGGGGAATTGGGCGTCAGCTCGGCAACCAGGGCCCCTTTTTGCGATTTCAGGCCCATGCTGTCGGCGATCTCCTGAGTGACCGGCTGGATTTGGACGCCAAGCCATCCCCTCGCAACGACTCCTTTTTCTTTCAGCGCGGCGACGACCGTTTGGACCGTCTCCGCGGGAATGGCAAAGCCAATGCCGACACTTCCGCCCGAAGGTGAGAAGATCGCAGTGTTCACCCCGACGACCTGGCCCTGCGTATTGAAGGTGGGGCCGCCGGAATTGCCGCGATTAACCGGCGCATCGATCTGCAGGAAGTCATCGTAGGGGCTTGCGCCAATGTCGCGGCCGCGCGCCGATACGATGCCCGCGGTGACGGTCCCGCCCAAGCCAAACGGGTTGCCAACCGCGATCACCCAATCGCCAACCCTTGGGACGGTGGTCGCGAAATCCACATGCGGATAGTTGCCGCCCTCCTTAATTTTTAACAACGCAAGGTCGGTTTTCTTGTCGGTTCCGACAATGGTTGCCGGCAAGTCCTTGCCATTATCCAAGGTGACGGCCACCTCCGTGGCGTTTTCCACGACGTGATAATTCGTTACCACATAGCCGTCCGACGAGAGGATGAAGCCGGAGCCTTGGGCTTGCGTCATATGCGGCTTGGGATGGCGGCCGCCGGGGCCCTCCTCGCGAAAATGCTTGAAGAAGCGCTCGAGCGGATCGCCCGGCACAATTTGCGGGGCATCGAATTCCTCGCCCGCTTCGGCCGTCTCCGTGGATTTCACCTTGACCGACACCACCGCGCCGCGCACGTGTTCGACCACATCGGCGAAGGAGGGTGGCGTGACTGCTTGCTGTGTTTCGGCGCGGGCCGTAGCAACACCCGCAGCGCTCAGGCCAGCATCGTTGGCAAGAGCCAAAGCCAGGGCGGCAGCCGAGCCGAGCAATATGGCGCGAATCCCGTAGCGCCGCCGCCACATCAAAGGCGGCGAGATCTCCGGCCGCGCGGACCAATCTTGGGCCATTGACTACTCCATAAGTCACTGTTTGCGAATGACGGCGGACCGTCTCATGCCGGACAAGATGGGGATGACCGGCTTTCTGCGCCATTTCGGGGGCGTGAAAATTTCGTTAGACTTCGTGCGCTCATCGCCCCCCGTTGGCGGATGCGAGGGCGGCTAACGCAGAAGATTGTCGGCAGAATGGCGGGCCATTGGACAATTTCCGGCCAACTTTTATGCCGGCCAGCCAGCGGCGCGAGGCCGCGTTGTCCAATTGCAGCGGATTTAAGCTTATCTGCGGCGCGGGCTTCGCTAGCCGGATCAAGGGGGCAGCAGCGCGGCCGCTGCGGGACCTTTTTCCTATGGCGTCTTCTTAATCCCCATCCGGGCCCGGCTCGCCCGGCGGCTCGTCCGGCTCGATCGGATAAAACCTCTGAACAGGCTCGCTGCGGCGGTCTTGCGCGATATCGCCGCCCTCGGGAACGGGGATGAACCCCGGCGGCGGGCCGACCTCGACCGGCTGGCCAAGGGGCGGAGCCGCA
>JAFMSB010000437.1 GCA_017353815.1 Methylocapsa sp.
CGAGGCAATCGTACCCTGGCAGCCCGGCGCATGGCTTCCGCCGCACGAGTGCTTGGCTCCTGGCCGCCGTAATTTTTGTGAAGCCAGCTGGGAGGCGGCGCAAACGTTGCTGTCAGGCAGAGTTCTCAGGCGGGCCGCTGGACAGAAAGAGCCATGGCTTTCAGCTCCTCTATGCGCGGCGGCCACGAATGCAACCTTTTTGGCTCGCTAATCCGAATCTCGTCTGCCGATCCCGCCGAGGCAGATATATTTCACTTCCAAATATTCTTCGATCCCGTAACGCGAGCCTTCGCGCCCAATGCCCGACTGTTTGACCCCGCCAAAGGGCGCTTCCGCGGTCGATACAATTCCTTGATTCACACCGACGATCCCGGCCTCGATCGCGCGCGCAACGCGAAACGCGCGGCTGAGGTCGCGGGCATAAAAATAGCTCGCGAGGCCAGATTCGCTGGCATTGGCAGCCGCAACTGCTTCTTCTTCGCTTTCAAACCGGACGAGCGGCGCGACCGGGCCAAAAACTTCTTCCTCGAGAATCCGCGCCCCTCTAGTGACATCGGCGAGCACCGTCGGCTCATAAAATGTGCCGCCGAGGGGGTGGCGGGAGCCGCCGGTGAGGGCCTTTGCGCCCTTGGCCAGGGCATCGGCGACAAGCTCCTCGACCTTCGCCAAAGCCTGCGGGCTGATCAGCGGACCTTGTTCCACGCCAGGCTCGAACGGCGGGCCAACCTTCAGGGCCGCCGCCGCCTTGGTTAGCCGTCCGGCGAAAGCGCCATAGATTCCCGATTGCACATAAAAGCGGTTGGCGCAGACACAGGTCTGGCCGCTGTTGCGGAATTTCGAGGCGATCGCGCCCAAGACGGCGGCATCGAGGTCGGCATCATCGAAAACGATGAAGGGCGCATTGCCTCCGAGTTCGAGCGAAAGCTTTTTGATCGTCCCGGCACTCTGGCGCATGATGATCCGCCCAACCTCGGTCGAACCGGTAAAGGAAACTTTGCGCACGAGCGGATGGGTCGTGAGAACGAGGCCAACTTCTTCGGCCCGTGTCGACGGGACAATATTCAGCACGCCGTCCGGGAAGCCCGCTTCCCCGGCGAGCGCGCCAAGCGCCAGCGCCGAGAGAGGAGTCTCCGCTGCCGGCTTGATCACGCAGGTGCAACCCGCGGCGAGCGCCGGAGCGATCTTGCGGGTGACCATGGCATTGGGAAAGTTCCATGGCGTGATCGCCGCCGCTACACCCAACGGCTGCCTTATGACCAAAATTTCGCTGTCCCGTGCAGGTGCGGGAATGATGTCGCCATAGATGCGGCGCGCTTCCTCCGAAAACCATTCAACAAATGACGCGCCATAGGCAATCTCGTTCTTCGCCTCGGCAAATGGTTTGCCCTGCTCGCGCGCGAGAAGCTCGCCGAGCTCATCCGAATGCGCGGCGATGAGATCGAACCAGCGCCGCAGGAGACGGGCGCGCTCCTTGCCGGGCATTTCCTTCCAGCGCGAAAAGGCCGCCTGCGCGGCAATGACA
>JAFMSB010000016.1 GCA_017353815.1 Methylocapsa sp.
CGAGTCCGGTGCTGCAGCTCACCGATCAGCGCGAGATTTGCCTGTTCTATGCACTTGCGTTCCGAGATGTTGGTCCAGAACCCGACAATTTCCTTCGGGCGTCCGTCGGCTTCCCGCAACAGAGTTGCCTCGTCCTGCATCCAAAGATAGCGGCCGTTCTTGGATCGAAACCGGTACTCTTGCGCCAGGCGGCCCTGCGTCATCAGAATCGCCGTTTTCTTGATAGCGGCTTCCCTGTCATCGGGATGCACGCAGCCGATCCACCAATCAGCGGCCAAGGCTTCCTCGACTTCGTAACCCAGTATTCTTTTGACGCTGCCACTGATCCATTGGCTGGGAAAACCTTCAGCCCTTACCGCAAGTACGTAGACTACGGTAGGGATGGAATTCAATATATCGGCGAGTCTTGCGAAGCGGTATGCGTGACCTGTCCCGAGCAGGAGCAGGGCGCCGAGCAAGCCAGTGCTAAGGGCGCCTGCGGCCAGTACCGTAAAGCTTTGCCACCCACGGTGCCGTGCCATGTAAATGGCGGAGGGCGCCGTCTGAAGGGCGTAATGGCGTGTCCCAAAATCGAACGCGGTTTCGTATGATGTCTTTGCGGATGGAGGCAGATTGTCGAAGAGAGGCCGCGCTCCAACGGCGTCAAGCAGTCTGAGCCGGAGCGTGGAGGCGAGCGGCTCCGCCAGGGTCATGGCGGACAGGCCCATCCGCAGCACGACCAGCACGACGCCAGGTCCCGTGGGTCCGCCCGGCACGGCATTGACCAAGAGGAGACCCGCTTCCTGCCCGCGTTCCTGAACCAGACGGACCGGGTTAGTTGCGGTCGGCCTTCCGCTCGCGATTGCAAACTCAATCGCCTCACGCCGGTCGGCGTCGGATGCAAGATCGAAACCCGCTGCTTCTGCGTTGCCGGGGAATGGTTCGAGATAGGTAACGGGATAGAATTGTCCACGCTCCCCGGCGGGCCGCAGCTGGTCTAAAGAGTCGCGCTCGCGAATAATGAAACCTGGCAAATCCGCCGCCTGCGCCGCCTCGAAGGCTCTGCGCTCGGACGACATAACACGCGGTGCCCATTCGACGGCTTGGATGGCCGGGAAACGCTGGCGCAGCTTTTGCACGAGATCGTGGAAATCCTGGCGCGAAACCACTAGGTTGCGGTTCACGAAAACGGCCGAAAGCTGCTCGAGGTAGAGTGCCTGCTCCTCGATAGCCTCCTTCATCGCGTCCGCAAGCTGCTGCGATCGCAACTGAAATTCGCGAAGGGACCGCTCATTCTCCCACCCGCTGAGTCGGATAAAGACTGCAGTGAAGAGGGCGAAGCAAAGCATCATCGGGACAGCAACGAAGCGTGCGCGGGAACGCCACAGCGGCCGTGGCTGTCCCATTAGCGCAAGCATCAGCGGCGAAACTACGAGCACGCCCAAGGTATCGCCCACCCACCAGGTCACCCAGTTAGTAATCAAATCAGAACTGCGGACGGCACCAAGTGCCCACATTGCGCTGAGGGACAAGCTGGAGCTCGTCAGACAAAAGACCGGGGAAAGCGCAAGGAAAAGGATTAGATCGCGCGGATTGTCCAAGGGGGCGGGATAGCCAATTACGTGGCGCAGCGCCGTTCCGCCAACTGCCGCCTGCAGGAAGTGGCCAAAAGCAATCGCGAGCGCTGCCGCGACACTTATTGCGTCGAGCCGATTCGCGACCGAGTAACCAAGCGAAATATTTAGCAGGAAGGCGCCCAGAAACGTTCCCGGCAAAGTGGCCGCACCCGCCATGAACATTGCGGCGACGGCAATGCCCGCCGGCGGGAAAACAGCCGTGGCGTATCCGGGTGGCACCGCGAGCAACAAGGCTAGCCGCCCGCTGATTAGGTAGACGATAGGCATCACCGCATAGATGAGAAGCTGCCGTTGTACCAGCGCCCTTATTAAGCTCTCCGGCCGGAACATCTGGCCACCTTCAGCCATAAAATTAGTAAAGCGATATGCCAGCTGTGATGATTTACACATTAGTTTGGTAATTTTCCGACAATTAGCGAAAAGCCGGCGATAGGCCTTGGGACGCAGTTAAAAGATGCTTGAATCCGGACCGCGAGGCTGTTGCGGGCCGTCCTCGAACGTACCTGTTGCACAGGTTGTGCAGGGAAACTGCAAGATGAAGCGGGTGGGGTTTGCGCGGCGGATGGAGAGGGTTCCGCCGATTTGCTCGGTAAGCAGCCGGACGAGCCTTAGCCCCGCCCACTCCGCTCGCTCCATCTCCGCGTCCTCCGGTAAGCCCATGCCATCGTCGGTAATCGAAAGAATGATGCCCACCGCGTCGGTTACGAGCGAGATAGTCACGGTGCCGCGGCGACCATCGGGAAAGGCATGTTTGAATGCATTGGTTATCAGCTCGCAGGCGACCTGAGCACAAGGGATCGCAGTATCGGTTGGCAGAAGCACCGGCTCGGCGGCAACGGAAACAGCAATCCGGCCAGAATCGATGTCATAGGAGCGTTTGAGAACGTCAACGAGCGAATCTAGGAGCTGGCCAAAATCGACGCGCGCAAAATTATTCCCGCGGCGCAGCGTTTCGTGGATCAACCCGATCAATTGGATTTGGTCCTGGCACTTCCTTAAAACGGCGAAGGCCGCCGCATCCTGGATGTTTGCGGATTGCACGCGGAGGACGCTCGATACGATCTGCAGATTGTTCTTGACCCGGTGATGGATTTCGCCAAGGAGGAAGTCTCTTTCTTCGAGTGCCGCTTGAAGCCTTTCTTCCTTCCGCTTGCGCTCAGTAATGTCCACGATCGCCGCGATGAGCATTGGACCCTCCTCGTACTCGATAAGGTTAAGGCCCGCCTCGATGGAGATTTCGCTCCCGTCTTTTCTGAGAAGATAGAACTCGCCCCCCTCGCCTAAGGGCCACAGGCGGGGAGCGGCAAAAAAGGACTCGCGTATCCGGGCATATTCCACGCGAAAGCGCTCGGGGATGATTTTATCGACGCGTTGTCCGAGCAGTTCAGCGCGCTGATAACCCAGTATGTGTTCGGTCCAAGCGTTGACGAGCTCGATTCGGTCCGCGCGGCTGATTACGATTCTCCCGCTCGGAGCCGCCTCCACAACGAGCCGGAACCTTTCATTGCTGCGCCGAAGCGATTCTTCCCGTCGCTTGCGCTCCGTAATGTCGATGATTGCGGCAAGCACCATCGTGCCTTCCTCGGTCTCAATTGGGTTGAGGCTGATTTCGACCGGGAATTCGGTGCCGTCCTTTTTCAAAGCAACCAGGTCGCGTCCGTCGATCTGCCGCTTCTCCGGATTGGCGAAGAAGGAAATCCGCTCGTGGCGGTGGCGGCCGCGGAAGCGCTCCGGGATGACCATTTCAACCGGCCGCCCAATCAACTCGCCGCGTGCGTAGCCGAAGAGTTCCTCGGCCCTCAAATTCACCATCTCGATGCGGCCCTTGTGGGAGACTATTACCATCGCATTCGGGGCCGATTCGACGGCACGGCGGAAGCGCTCCTGGCTGCGCAAGAGCGCTTCCTCATGCTCCTTGCGCGCGGTGATGTCGACGATCGAGGCAAGCACCATGGGCCCTTCGTCGGTCTCGATGACGTTAAGCCCGATCTCGACCGGGAATTCGGCGCCGTCCTTTTTGAGGGCGAAGAGATCGCGTCCGGCACCCATGGGCCGCGACTGCGGACTGGCAAAGAAAGCGATCCTTTCCTCGCGGTGGCGCTTGCGGAAGCGGGCGGGGATGAGCTTTTCCACCGGATGGGCGAAAATCTCGTCGCGCGTGTAGCCGAAAAGTACCTCGGCCTGGAGGTTCAGCATCACGACCCGGCCCGCGCGGTTGATCATGATCATTGCGTTGGGGGCCGATTCGACCGCGCGCTGAAAACGATCTTGGCTCCGCCAAAGCTCGTCGAGACTGCGCTTTTGATCCGTCAAATCGCGGATTAGCGTCACAAAGCCGAGGAGATCGCCGTCTTCGTCGCGGATGGGGCGGATCGAGACCTGCGCCCAAATGCGCGAGCCATCCTTGCGCAGGCGCCAGCCGGCTGCGTCAAAGCAGCTTTGGGCGGCGGCAGCCAGAAGGTCCCGCTCTGGCTTTCCGCTGCGCGCCTCCTCGAGCGGATAAAGCGCGGAGACATGCCGCCCAACGATCTCCTGGGCGCAGCAGCCTAGGATGCGCTCGCCGCCGGCATTCCAGGTCACGACAAGGCCGTCCGGATCGAGCATGAATATGGCGCTGTCGAGGATGCGCTCGACCATCAAGCGGTAGATATCGTCACCCTCGACCAATTTGTTGCTCATCGCGGCACCCGCACATCCCAGCCCTTTGTGCTTCTACTTCGCGCTCGCCAGCAAGCGTATATATTCTATTCTGTTTATTATTAAATGGGAATTGCCGATAGCGGTTAGACCACGATTAATTCGCGGCGCCAATCGCTCGCCGCCCCTCGTCCATCGCCGCCCGCATTTTGGCGATGGCGGCGGAAAGCCCGGTAAAGACAGCTTCGCCAACGAGATAATGCCCAATGTTGAGCTCAACCACGTCGGGAAGTTTGGCGATTTCGCGCGCCGTTGCAAAATCGAGCCCATGGCCCGCATGGCATTCGATGCCGCGCTGTTTTGCATGGGAGGCCCCCGCCGCCAGGCGCGCGAATTCCTCGCCCGCGCGATCCCCATCCCCTTGTTCCAAAGCATTGCACCAGGCGCCGGTGTGCAATTCGATGGCCGGAGCGCCGATCGCCGCGGCGGCATCGATTGCCTCAAGCGAAGGCTCGATGAACAGCGCCACTCTTATGCCCGCGCGGGACAGCTCGGCCACAAAAGGCCGCAAATGATGTTGGCCGCCGAGCACGTCGAGCCCGCCTTCGGTAGTGCGTTCCGTGCGCCGCTCGGGCACAAGACAGGCCGCATGCGGTTTGATCTTGAGGGCGATATCGAGCATCTGCTCGGTTGCCGCCATCTCGAAATTCAAGGGCTTTGAGATGCCGGCTTTGAGGCGGGCCATGTCGTCGTCGCGGATATGGCGGCGGTCTTCGCGCAGATGCGCGGTGATGCCATCCGCGCCTGCTTCGATCGCGAGCAGGGCCGCGCGCACCGGATCGGGCAGCGCCCCGCCGCGCGCGTTGCGCAAGGTTGCGACATGGTCGACGTTGACGCCAAGGCGCAGGAAGTGAGGCTCATTCATCATCCGTTGACCCGCTCGACTTGGCTCACCACGGGGCGCGCCCGCAAATGCGAGATGATGGCGTTGAGATGCTTTAGGCCCGAGACTTCGACATCGAGAATAAGCTCGCGGAAATCGGCGGACACGGCTCTTATCGCGATATTGTCGATATTGGCCGCATGATCGCCGATCACGCCCGCGATTTGCGCCAAAGTGCCGGGCTCGTTGATGGCGGTGAGCCTTAGCCTCGCGGGGAAGAGCTCATGCCGGCATTCCTCCAAGTTCCAGCGGACGTCGATCCAGCGTCCGGGCTCCTCCTCGAAAGCGGCAAGATCAGGAGACTGAATTGGATAGATGGTGATTCCCTCGCCAGCGGTGAGGATGCCAACGATGCGGTCGCCCGGCACGGCCCCCCCATTTGGCGCAAAGCGGACCGGCAGGTCGTTTGCCTTTTTGTCGGCCTCGCCCGCCGGGAGCGTGAAGATGAGGCTCGTTGCCATGCGGATGTTGCGCCAGCCGGTTTCGCCGCGCGGGCGCGGCATGATCCCTCTGCGGTCTTCCAAAAACTCCGGATAGACGGCCCGCACCACATCGCCCGAGAACATTTCGCCCCGTCCGACGGCAGCAAGCGCCTCATCGACCGTCGCGCGCGCAAGTTTTGGCAATGCGCTTTTGAGCTTGTCTTCCACAAAGGCTTTGCCGGCCCTCTCGAAGGCGCGGGCAACGATCTGGCGCCCGAGAGCCGCGTATTGCGCGCGGACCGCATCGCGCGTTGCCCGCCGGATTGCGGCGCGCGCCTTGCCGGTCATGACAAGCCCCTCCCAGGCGGCGGGCGGCGTTTGCCCCTCGGCACAGGCGATCTCCACCTCGTCGCCGTTTTTCAGCTCCGACAGAAGCGGCGCCGGACGGCTGTTGATCTTGGCCCCGACGGCGGAATTGCCAACATCGGTATGAACCGCATAGGCAAAATCAACTGGCGTTGCGCCGCGCGGCAGAGCTATCAGCCGCCCGTTCGGCGTGAAACAAAAGACCTGGTCGTGAAAGAGCTCGAGCTTGGCATGCTCCAAAAACTCCTCGGGCGTTGCGCCCTCCGACAAAAGTGCGACGGTGCGGCGCAGCCATTGATAGGCGCGGCTTTCCTTTACGAGAGTTTCCCTATCCGCGGCATGGCCGTCCTTATAGAGCCCGTGGGCGGCAATCCCGTTGCGGGCGATGTCGTCCATCAGCGCCGTGCGCACCTGGAGTTCGGCGCGCTGCTGGCCTGGCCCGACGACTGTCGTATGAATTGACTGATAATCGTTTTGCTTCGGGGTCGAAATATAATCCTTGAAGCGGCCGGGAACGACAGCCCATTTCGTATGCACGACGCCGATGACCCGGTAGCAATCCTCGATTGTTTCGATGATCACGCGAAAACCAAAAATATCGGCGAGCTGCTCGAAGGAGATGGATTTGCGCTCCATCTTGCGCCACACCGAATAAGGCTGCTTCTGCCGCCCCTCGACCTTGGCTTTGATGCCCCGGCTCGCGAGCTCGGCTCCAAGCTCTTTTTCGATCTTGGCGATGATCTTTCCATTCTTGCGGCGCAGATCCTCAAGCCTGCCGGAGATCATCGCATAGGCCTCGGGCATGAGGTGGCGGAAGGCCAGGTCCTCAAGCTCGTCGCGCATCATCTGTATGCCCATGCGGCCAGCGAGCGGCGCATAGATATCGAGCGTTTCCGCAGCGATCCGCGCGCGCTTTTCCTGCGGCACGAAATGAAGCGTGCGCATATTGTGCAGCCGGTCGGCGAGTTTGACGAGGAGGACCCTTATGTCTTCGACGACCGCGAGGAGGAGCTTGCGGAAATTTTCTGCCTGCTCGGCGCGCTTCGAGACGAGATCGAGTTTTTTGAGCTTTGTCAGCCCGTCGACAAGCCGGCCGATGTCGCAGCCGAAAAGCTTGTCGATTTCCTCCCGCGTCGAGCCTGTGTCTTCGATGGTATCGTGCAACACTGCCGCGACGATGGTCGCTTCGTCGAGCTTCATGTCGGTCAGAATGGCCGCGACTTCGAGCGGATGCGAAAAATAAGGATCGCCCGAAGCGCGCCGTTGCGCCCCATGCGCCTTCATCGCATAGACATAAGCGCGGTTAAGCGCCGATTCGTCGGCGAGCGGATTGTAGCGCCGCACGCGCTCGACGAGCTCATATTGCCGCATCATTTGGAGAGGCCCGCGACAAGACTGGCCGCCCGCCGGTAGCGGGAATGGGCCGGAACATCCGCCGGCCCCAATTTTTACCGCGCGCCCGGGCTCGAAGAAACCTATACTGCCGATGGCCCTATTCAAAATTGCCCGCTTTCGCGCGCCCGGAACGAATCGCTTCTCCGGCCTCCACGGCGGCCGGGGGAGCGGCCATTTCAATCGGCCTCTTCGTCCGTTTGAGCGGGCGGCACAAGGCCTTCGAGCCCGCGCAAGAGATCCTCTTCCGTCATCCGGTCGAACTCGCCCAAGCCATCGGCTCCCTCGGCGGCGGGCGGCAGCGCCGGCACGACTTCGGCCTCGGGCTCGTCCACTTCGACATGTTTCTGAAGGGATTGAATAAAGTCCTCCTTGAGATCTTCTGGTGGAAGAGTCCCCTCTGCAATCTCGCGCAAAGCAACAACTGGATTTTTGTCGTTGTCCCGGCTGACCAAAATGGGCGCTCCGGCAGAAATCACGCGCGACCGGTGGCTTGCCATCAACACGAGCTCGAAACGATTTTCGACCTTATCGATGCAGTCCTCGACCGTAACCCGTGCCATAAAATGCTCACTCCTCGCAGGGAACCCGTTTTTCAACCACGGTTATATTTACCTCGCCGATATGGCAACCCAAAATAAGCGAACTTGGGCGGTGGAACTAATGAGATGAATTTCGCGGATTTTTTGGCCCGCCGCCTTAATATTTTCATTTTAATGCTCAAGGTTGGAACTCAGTTGGTCCTTGACGCAGAGGGTAAAAGCGACCAAATAATAACGCCTAAATCTAGCAGCGCACTGTCAACTGGGAGGAAAATCGCTCTGGGCTGGAGCGAAAGGGCTGATTTTCTTGGCTACTGCTAGATGAATAATGACGAATAGCCTCACAAGTAACTATTTAGAGTCACGTTTATGGCTGATCAGGATCGCATCGCGCTCTTCATCGATGGCGCAAATTTGTACGCAACCGCCAAGTCGCTGGGCTTCGATATCGATTACAAACGGCTTCTCAAGGAATTTCAGACCCGGGGAAAATTGATCCGGGCGTTCTACTATACTGCCCTGGTCGAGGATCAGGAATATTCCTCGATTCGTCCCCTCGTCGATTGGCTCGATTACAATGGCTTTGCCGTCGTGACCAAGCCGACCAAAGAATTTGTCGACGCGCTCGGCCGACGGAAGGTCAAAGGCAATATGGACATCGAGCTTGCCGTCGATGCCATGGAAATGGCCGATCACATCGACCAAATGGTGCTTTTTTCGGGCGACGGGGATTTCCGCTCGCTTGTCGAAGCGATCCAGCGCAAAGGCGTGCGCGTGGCGGTCGTCTCGACCAATGTGACCCAACCCGCCATGGTTGCCGACGAATTGCGCCGTCAGGCGGATGATTTCATCGACCTTGCTCAGCTTGCGCCAAAGATCGGCCGCGATCCTTCCGAGAGAGTCGAGCGCAATCACGAGCGCAATCAGAAGTTCCAGGAACGGCGCATGGCCACGGCCGAGAATTATGATAACGCCCTCGCGGAGGAGCGCCCGTAAATCTGCCCCGTGCGCCGAGGACCAGACCGGCCGAGGCAGCCATTTCCTGCGGGCGAGACTCCGAGCCGGACACCGATTGCCCGCTCTGCCCGCGCCTAGCGCAACTGCGCGCCTCTTTGCGGAGGGCGGAGCCCGGATGGCATAATGCCCCCGTCCCAACATTTGGGACAAAGGACGCCAGGCTCCTTATCGTCGGCTTGGCACCCGGCCTGCGCGGCGCCAACCGCACGGGCCGGCCTTTCACCGGCGATTATGCCGGCGAACTCCTCTACGAGACGCTCATTGGTTTTGGCTTTGCCGATGGGAAATATCAGGCGTCGCCCGCCGATGGACTCAGGCTCATTTCCTGCGCGATCACCAATGCGGTGCGCTGCGTCCCGCCGCAAAACAGACCGGCTCCGGCTGAAGTAAACAGCTGCCTCCCCTTCCTCGCCGCGACGATGGGGAGCTTAGCGAGGCTTCGCGTCATTGTTGCGCTCGGCCGGGTTGCGCATGGATCGGTTATCCGCGGTTTCGGCATGAGGCCCGCGGCAGCGCCCTTCGCCCATGGCTTGGAGCATGTCTTGGCCGGTTTGGACGGGCCCCGGGAGATCTTTCTCATCGATAGCTATCACTGCTCGCGCTACAATACGAATACGGGGGTCTTGACGCGCGAAATGTTCCGGTCCGTTTTCGCCAAGGCGCGGGCTAGGCTTCTCGAGGAGATCGCTTTTCCGCCGGAGTCTGCCTGCCGCTGACGTTCGCGGGCGTTGCGCTAAGGAATCGGCCACCCTAGCGTTTGGCGTTTTTCTTCAGGCTTGATACATGTGACGGATGAAAAGCAGCAAGCGGCAGCGGGCCGCTTTGGGGGGCAGGGTGAGAGCCGTCGACGGAACCGGAGGCGCAGAACTACCATCGCTTCAGCGCGAGGATAGCTCTCCGGCTGGCGCCGGAGCCGGTCCGGGCGGGGGCGCAAGCGGCGGCAGCCGGGCAAAGATTCGCGGTCGCGGCCGGCCCTTTGGCGCGGGCGGGCGGCATAGGCAGGATCACACCTATGCGGCGCTCGATCTTGGCACCAACAACTGCAGGCTCCTCATCGCCCGGCCCGCGCCAAGAGGCAGCGGCCAGGACGGCTTCAAGGTCATTGACTCCTTTTCCCGGATCGTAAGGCTAGGGGAAGGCCTGTCTGCGACGAAGGAAATCAGCGCGGCGGCGATCGAGCGGACCATCGGTGCGCTCGAGGTCTGCCGTGACAAAATACACGCGCGAGGCGTCACGCGCAGCCGGTTGATTGCGACCGAGGCGTGCCGTTCGGCGCGAAATGGGGCCGAATTTTTGGCTCAGGTCCGAAAGAGGCTCGGCCTCGAGCTCGAGGTCGTGGACCGGGAAACGGAAGCCCTCCTTGCCGCGCTCGGCTCGGCCGCCCTTGTCGACAAGGCGGCGGAAGGCGCCGTCCTTTTCGACATCGGCGGCGGATCGTGCGAGCTCGTCTGGCTTGCGCGCGCGGGCGAGCAGGGCGCGCATTTTTCGGATGGAATGCTCGGCGGGCGCATCCGTTTCTGGGTCTCCGCATCGCTTGGCGTTGTCACCCTTGCCGAGCAATTCGGCGGGATCGAGGTATCCGACGCGGCGTTCGAAGCCATGGTTCAATGTGCAGGAGAGGAAATTGCGCCCTTTGCCGCGCGCGCGGGGGGCGAGCGGCGCTGCAGCCAGTTTCATTTGCTCGGAACCTCGGGAACCGTGACCACGATCGCGGGCGTCTATCTCGGGCTTGCCCGCTATGACCGCCGCCGCGTCGACGGGCTGTGGATGTCGAGCAGCCAGGTGGATCATGCGGTGGCAACATTGCGTAAGATGACCTACGGCGAGCGCGCCGCAAATGGCTGCATCGGGCTTGGGCGGGCCGATCTCGTGCTTGCCGGCTGCGCCATCCTCGAGGCGATCCGGCGGGCCTTTCCCGCCGGCCGCATAAGGATCGCCGACCGGGGATTGCGCGATGGCATGTTGATCCAGCTTATGCGCGGCGAGCGCGGCTCTCATATCGGCAGAAGCGAGCGCAAAGATCCGGCTGTGGGGGCGGAGATCTGATGACGGCTCGCGTCAAGACGGCGCGCGGGAGGACGGTCTCGTCGACGCGATGGCTCGAACGCCAGCTCAGCGACCCTTATGTCGCACGGGCGAAGCGCGAAAGCTTCCGCTCACGGGCAGCCTACAAGCTCATGGAAATCGACGAGCGCTACCGTTTCCTTGGGCCGGGCCAAAGGATTGCCGACCTTGGCGCGGCTCCGGGGGGCTGGTCCCAGTTTTGCGCAAAGGTTACCGGGGCGGAAAAAGGCATGGGCCGCGTCCTCGGCATCGATCTTGCCGAAATTGCCCCGCTGCCTGGCGCCGAGTTCCGGGTGCTCGATTTTTTGGCCCCGGAGGCGCCGCAGATCTTGAAGGAATATCTTGGGGGAAGCGCGGATGTGGTGCTCTCGGACATGGCTGCCAACACGACGGGGCATAAGAAAACCGATCATTTGCGCATCATGGCGCTCGCTGAGGAGGCCGCCGCCTTTGCCTGCGAGGTTTTGACCAAAGGCGGCTCCTTCCTCACAAAAGCTTTGCAGGGCGGCACCGAAAGGGAGCTGCTCCTGCGATTGAAGAATGAGTTTTCCTTTGTGCGCCATGTGAAGCCGCAGGCAAGCCGCGCCGATTCGGCCGAACTCTATCTTTTGGCGATGGGCTTTCGGGGCCAGACCAGAGGATAGGCGCGGGGCAGGCTTATTGGCCGGCCGGGGCGATTGTTTTGGCGGCGATTTCCGGGCGCTGCGTCAGTTCTGTCCCGGCATCGCGCGGCAGGCGCAGAAATGCGGCAACGGCGGCAAGCGATACCAATGCCATCGCTGCAAAGGCGAGGCGAAAATTGCCGAGAGCAAAGACATCGCGGCCGGGGCCCAAAAAGGCGAATCCTTGCAAAGCGCCTGCTCCGGCCGCAACTCCAAGGCTGAGCGATAATTGTTGCGCGGCCGAGGCAAAACTCACCGCACGGCTCATTCGCGGCGCATCGATCTCGGCAAAGGCAATCGCGTTGATGCTGGTGAATTCGAGCGAGCGAAAAAAACCGCCAATAAAAAGGATGCTCATCATGAGCACAACCGGCGTTGCGAGCGTGAACAGGCCGTAGCAGCCAAGGATGACCGCGCTTACCACGGCGTTCCAGACGAGCACCCTGCGAAAACCAAAACGGCGCAAAATCGGCGGCGCAGTCGCTTTCATCGCCATTGCCCCGGCCGAGGCGATGAAAGTGATCGAGCCAGACTGAAAGGCATTGAGGCCGAAGCCCGCCTGCAGCATCAGCGGCAGTAAAAAGGGAATCGATCCGATGCCGATTCGGAACAACGAGCCCCCGGTCACGCTGACGCGGAAAGTTGGAACCAAGAGAAGTTTGAGATCGAGCAGCGGAAATGGCGCATGGCGCGCATGGCGGGCGTAAGCGGCCAAGGCAACTACGCCGAGGCCTACCAATAGAGCAGCGGTCTGCCACGGCAGAAGGCCCCGCCCCGCGCCGCTAAGCCCGAACAGCAGCAGCGCGAGTCCTGTGCCGCAGAGAACGAATCCGAGGAGATCAAAAGGCCACGAAGATTGCGCCGCGATATCTTCGATGAAAAGGGTGGCAAGCACGAGGCCCGCGGCGCCGATCGGTACATTGATCCAAAAGATCCAGCGCCAATGAAAATAGGTGGTGATGAAACCGCCAAGCAACGGGCCCGAGATAGGCCCAAGCAGCGCGGGCACCGTCAAGAAGGCGAGCGCGCTCACAAGCTCCGAGCGCTCGACCGAGCGCAGAAGCAAGAGCCGGCCCACGGGCACCATCATCGCTCCTCCGAGGCCCTGGATGATGCGCGCGCCGACAAAGCCCGGAAGGCTCGCCGCCGAGCCGCAGAGAACAGAGCCTCCCACAAAGACAAGGATGGCCGAGCGGAAGGTGGTCCGCGCGCCAAAACGGTCGGCGGCCCAGCCGCTCACCGGAATGAAAATCGCAAGCGAAAAAAGATAAGAGGTGAGGGCAAGCTTGAGAGCGATCGGATCTTCCCTAAGGTCGCTGGCGATCGCGGGAAGCGAAGTCGCGATAACCGTCGAGTCGAGATTTTCCATGAACAATGCGCAGGCGACGGTCAGCGCGGTGACGAGATAGGCAGGCAAAACAGCAAACTCGGCCGGAAAGATTGTCTAGAATTATTCTAAAATGCGTGCCGGGTCATTTCGGTCCGGTTCGCGCCGGCAGAGGTTAAGCGAACCGGGGCAAAGGAGGAGCGTTAGCCTTAAAAAGGATAGCGTGCGATGGCAACAATTCTGATCACGGGCGCCAGCCGCGGGCTCGGGCTGGAGTTTGCAAGCCAATACGCGGCTGAGGGAGAGGGCATCATAGCCGCTTGCCGCTCCCCAGCCAATGCGGACGCCCTTCTCAAAATCGAAAAGAACGCCGGCAGATTGGACATCCTCGAGATGGATGTGACGGACCTCAAAAGCGTGCGCAATGCCGCCGCGCGGCTGAACGAGTCCACGATTGACGTGCTCATCAACTGCGCGGGAATTGTGGGCGCGCAAGGGCAAACGGCCGGCAATATCGATTATAAAAACTGGGCCCAAGTTTTTGATGTGAATACTTTGGGGCCGATGCGGGTGCTCGAGGCTTTCATCGAGCACATTGCCTGCAGCGAGCGCAGGTTGGCGATCACCATCACAAGCGCGATGGGTTCCCTTGCCGATAATAGAGCCGGCGGCTCCATTGCCTACCGCAGCTCGAAGGC
>JAFMSB010000175.1 GCA_017353815.1 Methylocapsa sp.
TTGATGCGAGCCTGCGGCATGTGTTCGCGGGGGCGGCGAATTTTCAAGTGGTGCTGTCTGCGGCATTGCGCCACGCACTGGAATTGCACCGGGCGAAAGCGGGTGCCGAGGGCGGCTTCCGGGCCGGGTGGAACAAGCAGCGGGATGCTTTCGAGAAGCATCTGCGCCTCTGGACCGAGGCTGCTCTGCGAACCGCGATCGAGGTGCTTGAGTCCGCCCTCACCCAAACGAGGCGGGAGCCTGGCCTTGGCCATTCCCTCGCCGAGCAGGCGCTCTGGGAAGTGGCAGAACTGAGGGGCGCGCGGCTCCCTAATTGATTATTAAAACCACGTTTCGGGAAAGCCGCGGCAAGAGCCTGCGCAAATTGTCAATGGGAAGCGCGAGGCATCCTTCGGTCGGGGCGAAACCGGGCCGCGTGCAATGCAGAAAAATCGCGCTTCCCCGCGGCTTCCGGCGCGGGCGAATGTTGTAATCGAGCACGGCAATGAGGTCATAGAGCCGGTCCTCGCGCCACAGTTTTTCATGGCCGGCGCGGCTTGGCAGGCGGATGCGCCGGTTGTAGTTGGCGCTTCCGGGGTCATCGCACCATGCGTCGCTGGGCTTGAGGCCCATCATTGGTAACGCCCAAGCCAAGCGCGCAACCCGGTCCTGCCGGAAAAAGCCGCCGGTAAAACGGAACCGTCCCGACGGGGTTGCGCGGTCGCCTTCGGATTTTGCATGGCTGATTCCCGCACGCCCAAGCGCACAGGCCAGCGCCAGATTCCCGGCATGCAAACGGCCCAAGGGAAGTTCCTTGTGATAGCAGCCGTGCGGCATGCGCGTTGCGGTAATCCGCGTAAGGCCGCGCTTTGGCTTGGGCTTGCCTTTAGGCCGGGACTTATAGTTTTTTTGCAACTGATTTCTCCAGATCTTATACTTTGTGATCATAAAACGTGATTCGCAGCCATGCGCGGCGGGGGCCGCCGCTGCCCGTCATTGGGCCAGAGCCAGGATGTAACCCGGCTGCAAGTATTGGCGAAATAATTAGGGGGGAGAGAGTCCCGCACGGCCAAAGGAACCGGTTTGATTCCTTAGCGGTTAATGAGCCAGAAATGCCGGGATCATCAAGGACCAATCTATGACCCAGGTGCTAAAGATTCTGATTGCCGATGATGACCCGGATTTGCGTGCCGCCTTGGCGGAGCAGCTTGGACTGCACGAAGAGTTCACGGCCATAGAGACAGGAACAGCGCAAGGCGCGCTCGATATTGCGCGCGAGCGGGTGCCGGACCTGGTAATCATGGACATAGGCCTTCCGGATATGGATGGGCGCGATGCGGTCAGGCAGCTGCGTGCGTCGGGGTTCAAAAATCCGGTCATCATGTTGACCGCGCACAGTTCCGAATCCGATACGGTCGAAGGCCTGGACGCGGGCGCCAACGATTATGTCGCGAAGCCTTTCCGCTTTGCCGAACTGCTTGCCCGGATCAGAGCCCAGTTGCGGCAGCGCGAATCCAGCGAAGAGGCGCTTTTCCGGATTGGCCCTTACACGTTCAAACCGGGCGCCAAACATCTTATCGGAGAAAAAGGTGATAAGCTTCGCCTGACGGAGAAAGAAACTGCGATTTTGCGCTTCCTATACCGCGCCGGCCAGGCAGTCATCCCGCGCGAGGTTCTGCTGCGGGAAGTTTGGGGCTATAATTCGAATGTTACCACGCATACGCTGGAAACGCATATCTACCGGCTGCGGCAAAAGATCGAGCGCGATCCGGCAAAAGCGCAGCTCCTCGTGACTGCGGCGGGAGGCTACAAGCTGATTCCCTGAGAAACGATGAGGCGGTAACGGCGGATGGCGCCCTATGGGACTTGAAAGCGACATTGAAAAGCTGGCTCGCAATCCAACATTGAACGTGCTTGAGCCGGAAGCGTTACGGCTGATCGCGTTTGCCGCCGAAGTAAAAACGTTGCGGTCAGGCGATGTTTTGTTTCGCCGGGACGAAATTTCCGGCGACGGTTTTGTCCTGCTCACCGGCTCCATCGCGCTCGATCCTTCGGGCATTGGCGCAGCGACGGCGCAAATTGTCCGGCCGCCAGCGCTCGTCGGCGAGATTGCGCTTTTTACTGAGACGCGCAGGCCCGTTACGGCGATTGCGCGCGAGCCGACAAATGTGATGCGGATTTCGCGCCTGCTCTTTCTTCGCGCTCTCAGCGAATTCCCGCGTAGCGCTGAGAGGTTGCGGAGAGCGCTTGGCGAGAGGCTGCGCGAATTTACATCCGAGCTTGGCTCGGTGCGCCGCAAACGCATGACGCCGATGGGAGGCGGCCCGGCGGCGTAGCTGGTGAGGGAGCGTCACTGCCGGATTTGCAAGCCTTTCGGCGGGGGGCGCAGCTGGCATCTCGCTCGGCACGATGGGATTCCTGCGAGGGGGCGGAATATGCTTGTTGGGCCCGTTCATCCTACGAACGGCAGGGATGGCCGGATGGGCATTTTCTTAAATCCGGACGTAACAGTCTGATCTGGGTTGCGCATGCAAGACGAGGAAGCGAACCGGTTTTCCGCCCGCGCGGCGCGCTATGCCCAGGTTGGAGCCCGTGCCGGAACGGTGGCGGCGAGGATTGCGCGCGCGCGCCTCCTCGGCACGAGTGGTGCCGCAAGCCGCAATGCCGCCGCCTTGGCGCAAGCGCTCGGCGCACTCAAGGGACCGGTCATGAAGGTTGCCCAGATGATGGCAACCGTCCCCGATTTGCTCCCGCCGGAATATGCTGAGGAGCTGCAGAAGCTGCAATGCGAGGCCCCGCCGATGGGGGCGGCCTTTGTCAAGCGCCGCATGCAAGCCGAGCTCGGCGCCGGGTGGCTCAGCCGGTTTTCGTCCTTTGATCTCGTTCCCGCAGCGGCTGCGTCGCTGGGTCAGGTGCACAGGGCCACCGCAAAGGATGGGACCGCGCTCGCGTGCAAGCTGCAATATCCCGATATGCAATCCGCCGTCGAAGCTGATCTGCGGCAGCTCGAGGTCGCGTTCGCATTGCACCGGAGGCTCAATCCGGTCATCGACACGCGCGAGATGGCAAAGGAAATCGGCGAGCGGGTGCGCGAAGAATTGGACTACCGCCGCGAGGCCAAACATGCCGTGCTCTACCGCAATATCCTGGCGGGTGCCGCCGATGTTCGTGTTCCCGGCATCTGGCCCGATCTTTCGACCAGCCGCCTCCTGACGATGCAATGGCTTGAGGGCCGCAAACTCCTCGAATTCAAAGATGCGGAAGGCTCCGTGCGCAATAAGATTGCCGAGGCAATCTTCAAGGCCTGGTGGATTCCTTTTAGCCGCTACGGCGTGATCCACGGCGATGCCCATCTGGGCAATTACTCCGTCTTCGGACAAGCGAAGAATGAGCATGCCTATGGCATAAATTTGCTCGACTATGGCTGCATTCGCATCTTTCCCTCCCGCTTCGCCGGCGGTGTTGTCGATCTTTACGAGGGTCTCTTGCACAATGATTTCGACCGCACGGTTTACGCCTATCGGACCTGGGGGTTTTGCGGGCTCACCAAAGATCTCGCTGAGACGCTGAACATTTGGGCGCGCTTCATTTACGCGCCTTTGCTCGACGATCGCGTGCGCAGCGTCGCCGATGGCATCTCGCCCGCGCGCTATGGCCGGAAGGAGGCATTTACGGTCCACCAAGCCTTGAAGAAAAGGGGCCCTGTTCTCGTGCCGCGCGAATTCGTCTTCATGGATCGTGCGGCGATTGGCCTTGGCAGCGCCTTTTTGCATCTCGATGCGAAACTGAACTTTTACCGCTTGTTTCATGAGACGATGGGCACGTTCTCGGATACCGCCGTGCGCGCCCGGCAGGCCCTCGCGCTTGCCAAAGCGGGATTGCCACTCCCGGCTTAATCGGGGCATGCTGCGGCGCAGCGAGAATTCTCCCGCGCAAAGAATTAAGGGAATGTTTTGCGAGATATGACCGCTGGGGCAAGAAGACTCTCGGCACTCGGGCAGCGTTTCGCCTTTTGCCGCTGCGCACAAAAAATTGCCGCGCCCCGTGCTTTTCCCTCTTGCGCGCGGCGAAAATCATTGCAAAAGCTAAGGTTGAAGAATCGACCGGTCCATAAGTTGCAGAGGCGAGCGCAATGGCTCAAACTGAGATTTTATCCGAGGCCCATCCGGCTATGGATTATGACGCACATGAAAAGTCCTACCGGATGTTCCTGCGGCTGATCCAATATTCCGCCGCGGGCGCCGCCTTTATCCTCATTGTGCTGGCCTTTCTCTGGGGCTGACATTCGCACGATCTCGCAGCCAGCTGCCGCATGCCGGCCGCTTGACGGGCGGAGAGGAATCGGTATCGGCCGGCGCCGCAATTTTCCCGGAGTTACGCATGATCATCGCCATTCCTTGCGAAACCGATCCCGCCGAAGGCCGTGTAGCCGCCACCCCGGAAACGGTAAAGAAATTCGTTGGGCTTGGCGCGCAAGTCAGGGTCCAGTCGGGCGCCGGGCTAAAATCGGGCATGCCCGATGGTGAATATGCGCAAGCAGGGGCCGCGCTCATGCCCAGCGCTGCCGAGACTGTGAAAGACGCCGATGCCGTTTTGCGCGTGCGGCGGCCCCAAGCAGAAGAACTCAAGGGTGTCAACTCAGGTGCCGCAGTCATCGCGATCATGGATCCGTATGGCCATGCCGATGCGTTGCGATCTCTGGCGGAGGCGGGTGTCTGCGCCTTTGCAACGGAGCTGATGCCCCGAATCACGCGGGCGCAGACGATGGATGTGCTTTCAAGCCAAGCCAATGTGGCCGGGTACCGCGCGATTATCGATGCGGCGGCCGAGTATGGCCGGGTCATCCCGATGATGATGACCGCGGCGGGGATGATTCAGCCGGCCAAGATCTTCATTATGGGGGT
>JAFMSB010000176.1 GCA_017353815.1 Methylocapsa sp.
GCAGCCTATCAAAACTTGCTTTCGAATTGCTTAGGCTCACAATGGACCTCAAGCTCCCGGGAGCGACGGATCGGTAATGGGTCCTCGCAAAGCACGGATGGCGCAGAAACAAGTTTGCAAAAAGAGAGTGACGATCCCACAGTTTCTCTCCGGACAACCGAGGGAGGGGATGGCTCTGCACTTACACGTTAATCCGCCACATACAATGTGAGTCACTCTGGTGCCCGGTGCAGCAATTTAAGCCGAAGAAACCGGCTCGATTGCGGTGAAAATTTGCTGGAAACGCATTCACAACACGCGCCGGGCAGCCGAAGGCGCCTGACTGCGCAGGGCCAGAGATCGCGAAAGCAGGCTGCAGAAACCAATTTTTATCTGCTCCGCGTTTATTTTGGGGCCGTTTCGAAAGACGGGCAGTTCAAAATGATTCCATTTTCATCGACTCCATCTGAAGCGGCCGCGGCGGCGGAGGCCCAAGAATGGGGTGAGCCCGGCTCGCCTGCTGGCCCAGTTAAGAACCCAGCTGGGGCGTATCTAGATCAGTTCAAGACCATCGTGGATCTGATCGAACGGTTGCCGGATAGACCGGAGTTGATCGGCGATCTCTTGAACTGGCGTCCGGCGAGTTTCGATGATTATTTTGCCAGCGCGGCCCTGCCGGGACGGGCGTCGGCCGCGGATGTCTGTGCCTCCCTGAACCGCTATTCGAAAAACCGTTTCGAAGGCATCGTGAGCGATCTCGACTGCAAGGCGACCGGGGCCGCGGCGGCAATCAGGCGCCACTATAAAACCCACGGGGAAGCGCGCCCTGATATTATGCTGGCAATATGCGGCCGGGCGGGCAAAAATCTCCGCGAAGCGCTCGGCAAGGCAAACTCACTCGCCAAATATGCCCAAGGTACCGGAAGCGGTGCCGGCGTGGAGCACGGCTGCGGCGCGACCTAAGGCTGAGCTGCCCAGGGCTGGGCTCCTCGCGCGAAGCCTTAAGCGCTCTTCGCTGCCGGGGCGCCTTGGCGTTTTCCGGCGGGTGGACTAAAACCCCGACGCCGCCGGCCTATTTCCGCCAAGATGCGTCTTGCCCATGCGCCTATCCCGTTATTTTTTGTCCATTCTGCGCGAGGTGCCAAAAGAGGCCGAGATCGTCTCGCATCGTTTGATGCTGCGTGCCGGGCTCATCCGGCAGGAGGCGGCGGGCATCTACGCTTGGCTGCCGCTTGGCTTCCGGGTTTTGCAGAAAATTACTCAGATCGTGCGCGAAGAAATGGACCGGGTCGGCGCAGTCGAGCTCCTGATGCCAACGCTGCAGCTGGCCGATTTGTGGCGGCAAACGGGGCGCTACGACGCTTACGGTCCGGAAATGCTGCGAATTTCGGACCGCCACAAGCGCGAACTTCTCTATGGGCCAACCAATGAGGAAATGATCACCGAAATCTTTTCCGCTTATGTCCGCAGCTACAAGGATTTGCCGAAACTCCTCTATCACATCCAGTGGAAGTTCCGGGATGAGCTGCGGCCGCGTTTCGGCGTCATGCGCGGGCGCGAGTTTTTGATGAAGGATGCCTATTCCTTCGATGTGGATGAAGCTGCGGCGCGGATTTCCTACAACAAGATGTTCGTTGCCTATTTGCGGATTTTCGCCCGCATGGGTTTGAAGGCAATTCCCGTGCGCGCGGAAACGGGGCCGATTGGCGGCAATCTCAGCCATGAATTCATAATTTTGGCCGAGACCGGCGAATCGGCAGTCTATTGCGATTCGGGGATTTTGGATTTGCCGGTGCCTGGCCCGGATATGGATTATGAGCACGACCTTGAACCGCTCATCGGCGACTGGACCAATTTTTATGCTGCGACGGGGGATGTCCACGATGCCGCACGCTTCGAGCGCGAGACGCAAGCGTCCAAGCGCATCCACACCCGCGGCATCGAAGTCGGTCAGGTCTTCTATTTTGGCGAGAAATATTCCAAGCCCATGCGCGCCCTTATCACCCATGCGGATGGTTCCGAGCGCCCCTTCCAAGGCGGCTCCTATGGGGTCGGGGTGTCGCGGCTCGCCGGCGCAATCATCGAGGCCAGCCATGACGAAAATGGGATCATTTGGCCCGAGTCTGTCGCGCCTTTCAAGGCTGGGATAGCCGACCTCAAACCGGGCGATCCCGCAACCGGCCAGGTCTGCGAAGAAATTTACGCTTCGCTGCAGAAAGCGGGGGTGGAGGTCCTTTACGACGACACCGGCGAGCGGCCCGGCGCCAAATTCGCGCGGCTCGATCTTATTGGCCTGCCCTATCAGATCATCGTTGGCCCGAAAAGCCTGGCAGAGGGAACCGTGGAACTCAAGGTGAGGGCGACCGGCGCGCGGAAAAATCTCCCCGCCGCCGCAGCAATAGGCCATCTCGCGGGCCGGTGATGGATGCTCCAAAAGCCACACGCCCGTTCTCGCCATTCGAGTGGATGATTGCCCTGCGCTATTTGCGGGCGCGCCGGAGGACGGGCTTCGTCTCCGTCATCGCGCTTTTCTCCTTTCTCGGCATCATGCTTGGCGTTGCAACCTTGATCGTCGTCATGTCGGTGATGAATGGCTTTCACAAGGAGCTCCTCGAAAAGATCGTCGGTATCAACGGGCATATCTTTCTTCAGCCCGCCGAATCGCGTTTTGTCGATTATGACGAGGTTGCGCGCCAGGCCGCTTCGGTGCAAGGCGTCGAGCTCGCAATCCCGATGGTCGAGAGCCCGGCGGCGGCTTCGACCAACACTATGACCTTCGCGCTCGTCCGGGGAATAAGGGAAGCCGATATCAAACGCCTCCCCGGTATTGCCCGCAATGTCAAGCTTGGTACGCTCGATGGTTTCGACACATCCGGCGGTGTCGCGGTTGGCCAAAGGCTTGCCGAGAACCTCGGCCTGCGAATCGGCGACAAGGTCAAGATCCTGACCGCCAATGGCGCGAAGACGCCTTTCGGCATCACCCCGCGCAGCAAGGTCTATCCGGTCACCGCCATCTTTCAAATCGGCATGGCCGAGTTTGACAATCTCTTTATCTATATGGCTTTGCCAGAGGCACAGGGCTTCTTCAACAAGGACGATGAGGCGAGCGTCGTCGAAATTTTTGTCCAAAAACCCGAAGAGATCGATGCGATCAAAGAGAAAATCGAGCAGGCGGTGCTGCGGCCGATGATCATGACCGACTGGCGCGAGCGCAACAAAACCTTTTTCGACGCCCTCAATGTCGAGCACAATGTCATGTTCATCATCCTCACCCTGATTATCCTTGTGGCAGCACTCAACATTATCTCCGGCCTGATCATGCTCGTGAAGGACAAAGGCCATGACATCGCAATTTTGCGCACGATGGGTGCAACGCAAGCGGGGGTGATGCGGATTTTTCTTATCACGGGCGCATCGATCGGGATCGCTGGGACTCTTGCCGGTTGCCTTTCGGGGCTCATCCTCGCGTTGAATGTCGAATCCGTGCGCCAGTTTCTGAACTGGCTCCTTAATGCAAATTTATTCCCGGCCGAAATTTATTTTCTGACGCGCCTGCCATCCGTGGTCGAGCCGAGCGATGTCATAAGCGTTGGCGGGATGGCGCTCGTGCTTTCGGTGCTCGCCACGCTCTATCCCTCGTGGCGCGCGGCAAAACTCGATCCCGTCGAAGCGCTGCGCTACGAATAGCCATGGCCCTGCCGGCGCTTCATCTCGCCAAGGTCGAACGCCGCTACGATCAGGCGGGATCAATGCTCGAGGTCCTGCGCGGCGCCAATTTTTCTCTTTGGGCCAGCCAGTCCGTGGCGCTCGTCGCCCCATCGGGAGCCGGCAAATCGACGCTCCTCCATATTGCCGGTCTGCTCGAGCGGCCAAGCGGGGGCGAAGTCTATATCGCAGGCGAAGCCACGGTTGCGATGGCCGATGATGCGCGCACGGCGATTAGGCGCAGCGAGATCGGCTTTGTTTATCAGTTCCATCATCTGCTGCCCGAGTTTTCGGCGCTTGAAAACATCATGTTGCCGCAGATGATTGCCGGGCTGCCGCGTAGCGAGGCCCGAAGCCGCGCGGGGCAATTGCTTCGCTATCTCGGCCTGCCCGGGCGCGAAAATCATTTGCCCGCCGAACTTTCGGGCGGCGAGCAGCAGCGCGTTGCAATCGCGCGCGCCGTCGCCAACGGGCCCGGCATTCTCCTTGCCGACGAGCCGACCGGCAATCTCGACCCGAAGACGGCGCATCACGTTTTCGAAGCTCTCGACGCGCTCGTGCATGCAACGGGTCTTGCGACTCTGGTCGCAACCCACAACTTGGAGCTCGCTGCCCGCATGGACCGGCGCGTCACGCTTCATGAAGGCCGCATCCTTGAGCTGGAATAAGGCAGAGCCTGCTGTCACAAGAGGCGGGCTTTGCCGCGGCTTGCCAGCAAGGCACGCGCAGCCCGCGCCCTCGCCCGAAGACGCAGTGCGGGGCGGGCGCTCAGCTGTCCCCGCCAGCGGCCAAAGCCTCATCCACCACGCGCGCGATCCAATCGCCCTTGCAGGCGCTGTAAGCATTGGAGTCGTCCGGATGAAGCGCGCCGCAGCGCGTCTTTTCCGCTTCGTACTCGCGAGCCAAGGCGGGATTTGCCCGAAGGTAATCCCGGAAAGCCAAAAGCCGCGAAATCTCCCGGGATCCTGCCTCGAAGCAGTGGAGCTGCACTTTCCGGCGCGAAGATTGCGGATCATCGAAGGTGCAATACCTCCGTCCTTCCAGGCCGTATTCGCCCCACCAGGAGTATCCCAAATCCGCGAGCGCCGCGCGCGCATCGTCCAACTGGGAGAGACTGCGGACGACCGGCAGCAGATCGAGGATTGGCTTGGCGCGAATATGCGGAATGGCGGTTGAGCCAATGTGATGAATGCAAACGA
>JAFMSB010000438.1 GCA_017353815.1 Methylocapsa sp.
TCGAAGACCGTAAAATAGGTTTCGGGAAGACCCGCCGCCTCGGCCACGCTCAGCCTCGCCGGCACCGGCAGGCAAAGGGCGGCATGGGCAACCGCATATTCGGCATAGCCGCCGGAGCCCAGAAGCGCGCAGACCTCCTCGCCTTCTTTAGGTGCGCTTACTCCTTCGCCGCGGGCAATCACACGGCCCGCGATTTCGAGCCCGGGAATATCGCTCTCGCCCGGAGGCGGCGGGTAGGCGCCTTGGCGCTGGAGGCAATCCGGCCGGTTGATGCCTGCGGCAACGACTTCGATCAGAACCTGGCCGGGCCCCGGCTCGGGCACGGGAGCTTCGCCCACCCGGAGCACATCGGGTCCGCCGTGGCCCTCGAAATAGGCTTGCCGCATCATCCGCATGAAGCGCCTCCCTTCATGCGGGTTTTAGGAAGAAATAAACTGTGAGCGCAATCCCAACCCCGGTCACAAAGCCTTTGACGATCTTGGGATCGACGCCGCGCGCCGCATGCAGGCCCGCATAGCCGCCCGCAATCGCGCCGATGGCCACAAGGGCGGTCCAACGCCAGTGGACGGCGCCTGCTATTACGAAGGTTATCGCGGCCGAGGCGTTCATCAGCGCCGAGAGCAGGATTTTGATGCTGTTCATGAGCCAAATGTCGCGCAGGCCAAAGAGCGTGAGAGCGGCCAACATGAGAATGCCGATGCCGCCGCCGAAATAGCCGCCATAGACCGCGACCAGGCCTTGGGCGATGAAGATCCAAGTCTCATTTACCCGGAATCTTTTTGCGCTGGGTATCAGGAAATTGCCGCCCGCAAAGACGAAGGTCGCAAAGAGAATGAGCCAGGGCACGAGCCGGCTGAAGATTTTTTGCGGCGTAAGCAAAAGCAGGAGCCCGCCCAAAATGCCGCCGATGAGGCTGATCGCGGCAAGGACCGGCATATTGACGCTTTTTTCGGCCGAGGCCCGGGCGAGGCCCGAGCGCGCGGCAAAACCCGTCGCGATCTGGGCCGGGAAAAGCGCGGCCGTATTCGAGGCGTTGGCATCGATTGCCGGGAGCCCCGCTGCAATGAGCGCCGGGAAGGTGAGAAAGGAGCCGCCGCCCGCGACCGCATTGAGGAAGCCTGCGCCAAAAGCTGCCGCCGCAACGAGGAGAAAGTTCGGAAGGCTTTCCACCGATGTACTCTTTGTTGGTGCGGCCCGTAGACTTGCCGGCATAGCTCAGAACTTCGCTGTCCGAAACCAAGTAGCGGCTCACACAAACCGGGCGACTTCTTGACCCGAACGCGCGCCAATGCTCTTTAGAACTATTCTAAAAATGTTTCACGTGAAACATTCTGGTAAGGTTCCGGCCCGAAACCTTACAAACCTGCAACAAGGTTTCGCCGTCGCCGAAGTAAGAGCAGCGAAAATTTACGTGCGATTTGAGGCCCGGGCATCCGCTCGCGCGCCTTAATCCCATTCCGAGAACGCAGGTCACAGCTTAGGGCGGCCGGTCTCAGAGCCAAGAATCGCGC
>JAFMSB010000177.1 GCA_017353815.1 Methylocapsa sp.
CAAGATATCCGGCCAGCACCGATTCCGGAATTTGTGAGAGGCGGTCCCAGACAACCTGGTTTGAGTTTCCAGTCACATCCGACATGACGTCAGCAATTTGATCAGGCGGCAAGACGCCATCGAGCATTTGCTGAACTTCTGTTGCGGTTCCTTGAAGATCGGCTCCTTTGGCAACCCGGCCCGCAAATTCTTCGACGAGCTGTTCGAGCGCGGGAACCGGAACGGTTCCGAGCTCCGCAATGGAGCGCGTTATCTGTTTTAGCTCGCCTTCATTGAATTGTGTGAGCAGGCGTGATGTAAGCGGTTTCCCAAGGTAAAGCAGCAGCGCGGCCGCCTTTTCGGTTCCCCTTAAAGGTTTCGCAGTTTGCCAGGCCGGGTGGGCAGCAAATGAGTCCATTAGCTATTCAGGCGCTCCCGAGGATCCCATAATTTCTTTAAGGGAAATGCCGAACCGCGAATTTTCTTCTTCGACGACGACGAGTTCGCCTTTTGCGATGGTACGTCCATTGACAACGACATCAACCGGCTCGCCGATGCGCCGGTCGAGCGCGATGACCGCGCCGCGGCCAAGTTTGAGCAAGCTCGAGACCGGCATCGTTGCCGTGCCAAGCACCACTTGCACGGTCACCGGGATGCGCAAAACCGAATCAAGATTTGGGTTTCGTGGATCGGATTGGAGAGCTTCTCGCGCTGCCTCCATTTCTGCGGATTGGAATTCCGTGTTGGACATGACGATGACTATCCTCGTGGTTAAAGAAGGAACACTCGAGCAGCTCGAAGTCTAATTAATCCGCGCCGCCAAGCCTCGGGTGCAACGACAACCGGAAATTTCGGCGGCAATGCCCGGGGAAGGGCGTAGCCCCATTTTGTGCCCCCGTTCATCTTTTCAGCTCACAGCATGTATGATGAGCGGCTACGACAGGGACCACTTCCGCCACTTCGTATAGTTTGCCTGCGGCCGCGGCCACCGGACGCTTAATTAAGTGCCGCGTCGTTGAAGGAATTCCTTTCTTTGCCAATGGCATCACCCGCTCGAAGGGTGTAAAAGCCTTGGGCTTGGCCAAGCTCACACCAAAATAATGGTTCCGCATTGCATTCGAGTTTTACCTTTGTGGCGGCATCAGCTTGCAGCAGCATGACTTGGCCAGCCCGCAACCCTGCGATGTCTGCCAAAGTAAATTGGTGTTCTTCAATCACCCCGCGTACAGAAACCTCTGCCCGCCCAACTTCTTCTTTTATCTGACTCGACCACCGCAGATCCGGAGTGCCGGGCTCGGCCGATGGATCGCGATCTAATTTTCGCCGGACTGGGTCAAGCGCCGATTGCGGGATCAGGATGAACAGCGCGATATCGCGGCTCATGATTCGGACCTTAAGACTCGCCTTTACTCCAAAGGCCGCGGGGGGTGCAATTGCTACAAGACCGCTTCTCGTTTCAATCCGATCCAATATGAAGTCTGTCTTGCAGACTGCCGCAAATGCCTTTTGCAGCGAGTTGCCGATGAGATTGAAAGCCCTTTCTGCGAGGCGCACTTCGATGTTCGAGAGCGGTCGTTCCGCTGAAAACGGCCCTTCGCATCCATCGCCGCCGAATGCAGCGTCGGCAAAGGCAAAGATAAAATCATGCCGGAGACCAATGAGTAGCCGGGAATCCCAGGCCCGCACGTGCACAATTCCGATGACTTTGTTCTCTCCCTCGGCATCAAGAATATTCCCAATCCTTTCGGTTGCGAGGGATTCGAGCGAAAAGACAGCCGGTCCCGGCAATAGTTTGCAGAAGACGTCCGTGCATTGGGAAGCCGCCCGCTCAAAAACGGCGTGAAGCATAGGCATCCGGTCGAGAGACACTCTTGCGCCATCGAGAAGCTTCTCCGGTGATTCGTTGAACCGTAAGATACGGGTGCTCGAAGATCGCATCGCAGATCAGGCCGCTTTCTTTTCGCCGGCTGCTCCAGCGCCAGCGACTGTCTCATTTTCGACCCTGTCGATGGAGGGCCGGCAATGAGATGCAATTGTCTTGCGCCCATGCTCCAGTGCTATTTGAGGCATTGCGCCATTCATAAACGCAAGAAGTGTTTGTTTGACGATAATGTAAGACCTGCAACCCTGCTCGCGGGTAATCTTGATTTTCGATGCAAGCGGCTGGATGACGCCATAAGAGATGAATATACCAGCGAAGGTTCCAACCAGAGCCGCGCCAATGAGATGGCCCAAGACCTCCGGCGCCTCGTCAAGCGCGCCCATGGCTTTGATAACGCCAAGCACCGCCGCGATAATCCCAATCGCAGGAAGACCGTCGCCAATCGAGGCCAGTGCATGGTACGGCTTCAGTTTGTCCTGTATCATTGTGTGAATTTCTTCGTCCATCAATGCCTCAATTTCATGCGGACGGGCGTTCCCAATGATGATCAGCCTGCAGTAGTCGCAGATAAAACTGGTGAGATCCTTGTTTGCAAGGACCTCTGGAAACGCCTTGAAAATCGTCGACTCGTCCGGATTATCCACGTGCTGCTCAACTTCGTTTCGTGCTTTGCCACGCAATTCTCGCATGAGAGTGTAGAGGACGCCAAGGACATCGAGATAGTTTCGCTGCTTTGGGGCCCGGTCAAGAACGGCATCGAGAAGCGCCCGCCCAGTGTCCTTTATCGTCAATAACGTGTTTGCGACGATAAACGTTCCTAATGAGGTGCCGCAAATAATCACGAGTTCCCAAGGCTGCCAAATGACCGAGACATGGCCGCCCATTGCAGAAAAGCCGCCCAGAATGCAGCCGATTGCGATAACTGTCCCAATTATAAACCCCACGCGTTGCCTCCTGCTGAATGAGCCTTGGCAACCGCTAGTTCCTAGACCTTGCTCCAAGCTGAATTGGTCATGCCCGCAGGAAATCTGCTCCGCGCTCAGCAGCGGCCGCGCCTGGCACGCAGAGGCGGCGAAGGCATTTGACCCGAAAGGCTGCGGCAAGCTCCGCCGCCTAATCTAGCAGCGTTAATGGGCGAGGGCCGTGCCAGAACAAAGATGCATTTTGGCAAAACTCCTTCGGTATCAATCTCATGCACCACAGCGGCGGCAATTGAATACGAACTCCAAATCTGCCGGCGAACGAGGGCAAAGCCTTGGGGAACTCGCTGCTCGGTGCGTGACGGCCGCTGGTGGCGTCAGCAAATTGGAGCGTGCTAGCGACTTGATCCGCGGCGCGCCGGATGGGGGGAAACCTCCCGGAATGCTGAGTGGCGCTGCCTGCAGACGCGCCGCGAGCACGACCGGATTCTCAGCTTGTCGCGCGCACACAGATGGGTTCGTCCGCAATCCTGGCCTTATATTGAACGGCCCTCGACGCAGCCGTCATCCGGCTTGTTCCGCCACTGAGACTGCGCTTCATGCCCGTGCATGGGGCCTTGTCTCGTAGCCACTTATCGGATTCTTGCCATGAGACTCTTCCTTTTGGGCTACGATTTCCTGGCAAAGGCGCGGCCGTGCCTGAAATCTCGGCACCTTGCTTTTTGAGGATCCCTAATAATGCAATCTGGCCTCTACGTCACGCTCTCGGCGCAGGTCGCACTGGAGCGCCGGCTTACGACTGTAGCGGCTAACGTGGCCAACCAGAGCACTCCAGGCTACAAAGCCGAGGGGATCGATTTCAACACGCTTGTCTCGCGGTCGGGAGGCGTCCCTGTTTCTTATGTTTCGCCGGGGAACACCTATATTTCGCGCCAGCCCGGCATAGCCACGAAGACCGACAATCCTCTCGACGTTGCGATCCAAGGAGATGGTTGGCTAGCATTGAGGGCACCCTCCGGCGCCACCATCTACACTCGTGACGGCCGCATGCAGATGCAGCCAGACGGCGGACTGCAAAGCATAAATGGGTATCCAGTCCTCGATGCCGGCAATAGCCCAATAGCGCTTGATCCGCTCGGCGGGCGGGCGACGATTGCCCGGGATGGCATGATAACTCAGGACGGCCGCCAAATTGGAGCCATCGGTCTCTTTCGGCTTGACCACCTGGCAAATCTTACCCGGTTTGATAACTCCGGCGTGGTTTCTAGCAAGCCGGCAACGCCGGTGCTCGATTTCACGACCGATGGAGTAGCTCAGGGCTATGTCGAAGGAGCCAATGTCAATCCCATGCTAGAAATGGCGAAGCTGATCATGGTCTCGCGGAATTTCGAAACCGTGTCCACTGCTGTCGAAAGCTCGGAGGCATCGCTTAAGGACGCGATCCGGATTCTCGGCGGTGCGGCTTGATGGAAAATGCACTCTCGCACCTCGAGCATTGTGTGAACGAGGCGCTTGTCCGCTTCATCGAGCCCTGCATCTCGGGAACAATCAGCGAGGTGAGCCCTGCTTACGCCCGTGTCGCGGGCTTGTCCCGCTTCTTGAAACTGGGCGACTGCGTCACCTTTTCAGCCGAAGCGCAATGCCGGCTTTCCGAAGTGGTTCAAATCGACGAGTCTGGGGCAACGATCAAATCCTTCGATTCTTCCGTTGCTGCGTGTCTGGGCGAGCGCGCCTACCGCTCGCAGCCTTTGCAGATTCTCCCTTGCCGCAGCTGGAAAGGGCGCGTAATCAATGCCCTTGGAAATCCAATCGACGGGGCAGGACCGCTCGATCGGGGCGCGCGCCTTAGCCCAGTTGATTCCGCTCCCCCTCCCGCTATGCAGCGTGCCCGCGTTCAGCACCCGCTCAGGACAGGGGTGAGAGTCATCGACCTGTTTACTCCGGTTTGCGCAGGCCAGCGCATTGGCGTTTTCGCCGGATCGGGTGTTGGCAAGTCGACGCTTCTCTCCATGCTAGCTGGCTCACGGGACTTTGATTCGGTCGTTATCGCGCTCGTCGGCGAACGCGGCCGCGAAGTACGGGAGTTCCTTGAAGAT
>JAFMSB010000178.1 GCA_017353815.1 Methylocapsa sp.
GTATTCCCCGCGGCGAGAGGCGCATGACCTGCAAAAGCACCGTTTCCAGCCGTCCTTCATCGGCTTGCCCCGTGCCATGGGTGTCGACATAAAGGGAGAGAGGCTCCGCAACGCCAATCGCGTAGGAGAGCTGGATCGTGCAGCGATCGGCAAGGCCCGCGGCAACGATGTTTTTGGCCAGGTAGCGGGCGGCATAGGCGGCCGAGCGGTCGACCTTGGTCGGGTCCTTGCCGGAAAAGGCGCCGCCGCCGTGCGGCGCCGCCCCACCGTAGGTGTCGACGATTATTTTGCGGCCCGTGAGGCCGCAATCGCCATCCGGACCGCCAATCACGAATTTGCCGGTCGGGTTCACATGCCATACCGTTTCGGGCGTGATCCATCCTTCGGGCAAGGTTTTGCGGATGAAGGGTTCAACTATCTCCCGCACGCCATGGGAGTCGAGTGTCTCGTCGAGGTGCTGAGTCGACAGCACGATTTGGGTGACGCCGACCGGCTTGCCGCCGGCATAGCGGACGGTCACCTGAGATTTCGCGTCCGGGCCCAATTTGCCCGCGCCGCCGATATTTTCCTTGCGCGCGAAGGCAAGCTCCTCGAGAATTTTATGGGCATAGTAGATCGGCGCCGGCATGAGCTGCGGCGTCTCGCGGCAGGCATAGCCAAACATGATGCCTTGATCGCCCGCCCCTTCGTCCTTATTGCCGCTAGCGTCGACGCCTTGGGCGATGTCTTCCGATTGGGCATGGAGCAAAACCTCGACACTGGCGTCGCGCCAATGGAAACCTTTCTGCTCATAGCCGATACTCTTGATTGCGCCGCGGGCCGCGGCAACGATTGCCTCCGGTCCTATATGCGCGCCGCGCACTTCCCCGGCAATGATCACCCGGTTGGTTGTCGCGAGGGTTTCGCAGGCAACCCTTGTGTGCGAGGGATCCACACCCGCCCGGGCGCCCACCCGGAAGAAAAGATCGACGATCTCGTCGGAAATCCGGTCGCAGACCTTATCCGGATGGCCCTCTGCGACGGATTCGCTTGTAAATAAATAATTTTCTCGTGCCAAGTTTTGACTCCATGAGAAGCTTAAGAGGCCAATGCTTTTGGCACCCGGCCCAATTTGTCAAGTTGCCGGCACTCTCGGCGCTGAGAGTGCCGGATCACCGCTCCGGGGGGGCAGCTGGAGGCGGAGTTATAAGCGTCTCGTGCTCCTCTCCGGCGAGCGAGCAGACGAGGTCGACGATGCGTTTGCGGATTTTCGGATCGTGAATTTTGGCAAAAGCCATATTTAAATGCAGGCCTTCGGCGGTTGAAAGAAAATCGGCGACATAGCCCGGGCCCGATTCTTCGGCAACGCCTGCGGCGGCGGGAGCAGGAGCCTCAGCGGGCTCGAACGAGGGTGCGCCTTCGAAAAAATACGCAGGAGGAACATCCAGCGTGCGGGAAATCTGCTGCAGGCGGCTCGCGCCAATACGGTTGATTCCCTTTTCGTATTTTTGGACCTGCTGAAAGGTAAGACCAAGGGCTTCTCCCAGTTTTTCTTGACTCATCCCCAAGATGACGCGCCGCATGCGAACACGGCTGCCGACATGGCGGTCGACAGGATTTGGGGATTTTTTCACGGGTCTCTTTCCAAGCGCTGTGCCTCCGCCCGGCCGCCGGTGCGGAGTGCCGCAATATTTGGTGGCGCCACGGCGATTTATAGCGCGAAAGCAGCCCGATGGGTAAGGAGGACAGCAATTTTGCCAATTTATGCCAAAGTGAACAACTTTGCGGCGGACGGACTGTGGGAAGGAGCCATGGCTCCGCTTGCTACCGCAGCGCTTGGTGATCCTGCTGGTGTGCTCGTTGCCGATGAAACGGGCGTGTTGAAAGAGGGCCATCTTCCGGAGGGCGTGGCCGCCCGCCGCAACCGGCGCGATCCGGCAAAGGAAGCTTATGATTTAGTCTTTGCTCCTGCCGGCACCACATTCGCCGAATTGGACGGTGTTAGCGGGCTTACGCTGGACCGACGAAGAGGAATTTGAACGCGCTAGCGCGCTTTCCGCCCGGCTGGAATCGGCCGAGCGACAAGAAATCGCGCCAAATCAATAAGCCGGAGCGAATTCCGGCCGCAAAAGTCTGTCAACTTTTTCGGAAATCGCTCTCGGCGGGCGGCCCGCCTCCCCCCGGCCACCAGCGGCGCCACCACCAACCCCGCCTTGGGCTTACGGCATTCACTTTTACAGTTATTAGCGCCGCATCGTTTGCGGCGCCTCCAGCCCATTCAAGCCTGGGGCTGCGGTTCCAACCCGCCTGGCTCGGGTCCGAGCTTCGGCCGGGCCGCCCCTGTCGTCGGGACGGGCGAGCCCCTTAGGGGAGGTTCGCTATCGTCCGAGCTGTCACGTACAGGCGGATGCCCCTTCAAAAGCTCGACGATCTCCTCGCCGGTAAGCGTCTCGTACTCCAGGAGCCCCTTGGCCAAGGTCTCAAGGTCTTGGCGTTTTTCCGTGAGAATGCGCATCGCATCGGCAAGGCCCGCTTCCACCAGGCGGCGCACTTCGGCGTCGATTTTTTGCTGGGTGGCCTCCGAGACGGTTTGTTGCCTGCCAATCGAATAGCCGATGAAAACCTCGTCCTGATTTTCGCCATAGGTTACGGTGCCGAGTTCGGGCGAAAAACCCCAGCGAGTCACCATGGCGCGGGCAAGCTTCGTTGCCTGCTCGATGTCCGACTGCGCGCCCGAGGTAATCTTATCCTTGCCGAAGACGAGCTCCTCGGCCACGCGGCCGCCCATGCAGATCGCAAGCCGCGACGTCATTTGCTCGTAGCTCATCGAGAGCTTATCGCGCTCGGGGAGCTGCAAGACCATGCCGAGGGCCCGTCCGCGCGGTATGATCGTTGCCTTATGAACCGGGTCGGTCGCCGTGACATTCAATGCGACGATTGCATGGCCGCCCTCGTGATAAGCGGTCAGCATCTTCTCCTGCTCGGTCATGACCATGGTGCGGCGCTCGGCGCCCATCATGATCTTATCTTTGGCGTCCTCGAACTCGGACATGGTAACGACGCGTTTGCTGCGCCGGGCTGCAAGGAGAGCCGCCTCGTTGACCAGATTCATGAGGTCGGCGCCGGAGAAGCCCGGCGTGCCGCGGGCCACGGTTTTTAGTTCGACATCCGGCGCAAGCGGAACCTTGCGCACATGCACCTTGAGGATGCGCTCGCGCCCGATGATGTCGGGGTTCGGCACGACGATTTGGCGATCGAAACGGCCGGGGCGCATCAATGCCGGGTCAAGAATATCCGGGCGGTTCGTCGCCGCGATAAGGATGATGCTTTCGTTGGGCTCGAAGCCATCCATCTCGACGAGGAGTTGATTCAAGGTTTGCTCGCGTTCGTCATTGCCGCCGCCCAGACCCGCGCCGCGATGCCTGCCCACGGCGTCGATTTCGTCGATGAACACAATGCAGGGCGAGTTCTTTTTGGCCTGCTCGAACATGTCGCGCACGCGGCTTGCGCCGACGCCCACGAACATCTCCACGAAATCGGACCCCGAGATCGTAAAGAAAGGCACATTGGCTTCACCGGCTATTGCCCGCGCAAGCAGCGTCTTGCCCACCCCCGGCGGGCCGACCAGCAGAACGCCGCGCGGAATGCGCCCGCCAAGCTTTTGGAATCGCTGCGGATCGCGCAAGAACTCGACAATCTCCTTGAGGTCGTCCTTCGCCTCGTCCACGCCGGCCACGTCCTCGAAGGTGACGCGGCCCTGGGCCTCCGTGAGCAGGCGCGCCTTGGATTTACCGAAACCCATCGCCTTTCCTCCGGCACCCTGCATTTGCCGCGAAAAAATGATCCAGATGGCGATAAAGGCAACGAGAGGCAAAGAGTTGACGAGGATGCTCATCAGCCAGTTCGTGCCTTCGGATGGAGGCTTGGCTGTTATAGAGACGTTCTTTGCCCGCAGCGTCTGGACGAGATTCGGGTCGTTGGGCGCATAGGTCGCAAAAGCCCGGTTGTCGGTGAAATGACCGCTTATATCGTTTCCTGCGATTGTAACCTCGCGGACATTGCCCTTGTCGACCTCGTTGAGCAGCTGGCTGAAGGAAATGTCTTGCGACGGTATCCGCTGTCCCGGATTTTGAAACAGCATAAACAGCGCAACGACGAGCAGAAATATGATCACCCAAAGTGCGAAATTCCGGAAATTCGGATTCATTTTCGTCCCCGCTGCGCGTCGTTCGGGCCAGAAAGCCGTCTCCGGTGCCTCACCTGCGCCGTAAGTTATGCGTCTTCCTAATTTAAGCTTGGTTTTCACCCTTGCCAAGAGAGACTTCCTTGCGCCCCGCTCTCTGGGGGCCGCGCCGGACCTTGTCCCCTGGGGAGGCGAATGCAATCCCGCGTCCGCGCCGCCTCGCGCCCTCCTTCACAATTGTGAGAGTTTGGCCACTCTTTAGCTGGACCAAGGCCCCGCCGATGGTCGTCTTGCAGCCGGCGCCCGCGCGAAGCGCTTGCAGAAGCCTTTCTGTCAGAGCTTCGAGGCGTTCGAGGCGAGGCGGCTTGCCGCTTCCTGCAAGCTCAAGCTCGCGATCAAGGATGCGCAAGACAATTTCATCGGCCTCGCCCGCCAGGGCCGAAATATCCGCTTCGAAAAAACCCGGCTCGCACCGCGCATTGAGCTGCTCGCGAACCGCGCGGGCACGTCCGGCCAGCGCTGCCTCCGCCCGCTCAAGGCGCCGCCCGAGCCGGAGCAGCGCCGCGCGATCCAGGCCATATTGTCCGAGAACACCCAAAACCACTCTCACCCGCGTTCGCGCAAAAGCGGGGTCGTTGTTCGATGGATCGGTCACAAAAGGGTGTGCTCTTGCTTGGCAAAAGGCAGCGAGCTGCGCTTTGGAATATGCG